>NZ_CAWQMW010000113.1:0-52854 GCF_963895965.1 Xenorhabdus sp. PB30.3
AATGCTTGTCTTTATATGCCAGTACTCGCTTTCGAAAATCCAGACTATAGCCCATCTCACTTTATCCTTTGTCATATGAATCCAGCTATTATGTCATATTAATATGATTCTGCCATACACCACATATTCAACAAAGGCAAGCATGCTACTGCAAGGTAATCAGTATTTTTGCAGATCATTAAATTTAGCGGGGAGGTATGCCACGTTAATCAATCAATTCCGTGACATATACAGTGTCGGCATCGGGTATCAACTTTTATTCGCACTAATACCTGATCTGAGGAATATAAGATTTATTCCTCTTTTATTTAAGAAAATGGATCGTCATATTTATTACAATAGTTGTAATAACCAACCCTGATAGCTCGTGTTCCTTCTCTATTTCTTCTTTTTTCTCGTTATATATAGCTTTCAAGATTTGTTCGGAAAACTCTATCGCGGCTGTTCCATTTGCAGTAATAAGGTTTCTATCAGTGACGGTTTGTTCTTTGATAAAATTTTCTCCATTTTTATACTCCTTATATCCATTCCATAGATATTGAGAATTACCTGTATGTTGAAAATTGTTTAATAAACCATTCCTGGCTAAAAAGTCTACGGCACCACAGATAGCACCTACAATTACTCCCGAAGTGAGATAAAACGTTATAAGACTTTTCAGTTCATTATTTTCTATATTCCATGAATTACCGCCAATTAAGACAAACAGATCAATATCACGAGGGATCTTTTCTAAAGAATAGGTAATAACTGTGTTGAAATTCCCCATGGATTTACACGTCCCTTTATCTAAAGAAGCGGTTTCCACCTGCCATTCTTTGCTTATATTAAGCCGGGAAGCAAGATACGCACTTTCCCAATCAGCATAATCATTCAATAAGAAAAAAATGGCTTTTTTCATACATTATCCTTTTATATAAGATATCTGGCTGGCAATAGACTGAATTAACTGGTTATAGCCCATGGATAAAATTCGCACTAATTGAGCATAGCCATTTTCTGTCTGCTTCAACTCTAAGTTAAATGCCCGCTTAATCGTCTCTTTTTGATTAGATAAAACCCAGTATCCCTGAATGATAACCCGACCATCATAGCGCCCATGAAAAGCTGTGATTGTGATATTCAATATGTCAGCATTTTTTTCCAGAAGCTGGTCAGAGACCAGCTTTTGCGGAAATGCTGCGCTCAGTTGAGTAGTCAGAATCTGTTGTAACTGCTGTTCCAGTGGGCTAGCCCATAAATGATTCGAGGCATTGACGTAACTAACATCTCCTGTCTGATAAACAATCCCCGGTGATGAGAGGTAATCAGCAAGACTGACCTTTTTTATCCATAACTGAGGTTCATGTTCGATATTTACCCGTTTTACCTCTGAGGCTTTTGTGACAACAGGTAGCTGATAATAAGTTTTCTGTGGCTGGCTGCTGCTACATCCTGAAAGCAACATTCCCCCTATCAGTAAGAAACCAGCAGGTATAAAAAATGCCAATCTTAACATCAGTTTTTTCATTAATTACGCGCCTTTTTCGGTTCAGGATCCTGTGCAGCTTCCGCTTCAAATACCAGTGCATTGCTCTTATTGTTCAGTGTCTTCAATATCGGCTGCAATTCACGCAAAACCTGATCCAACCGTTGCATATTATCAACCAGTTTATTGTATGCCTGTGAACCCGGCTGAATCCCCTGCATACTACGGTTTAATTCATTCAAGGTATTATGTAGATCTTTAGGCAGCCCCTGCGCTTCTTTACTCGCAAGAATACGATTTAACTCATCCATAGTCTTCTGCGCAGCCTTAACGGTTTTCTGACTTTCTTCTAATGTTTGTGTTGCCTGAATAAAGAGAGGTTCAATCGGCATTTGATTAATTTTATCCAGCGCCATGGTGACTTTTTGTTGGATCTGAGCCAATCCGCTGCTTGTGGTAGGTAAAATCTCATAACCTGCTATTTCTCTCGGGCCTTTCCATGTCTTTTCATCAGCGTAAAAGTCCAGATCGATAAACAGCGCTCCTGTCAGTAAATTGCCGGATTTCAGAGAAGCTCTTAAGCCCCGGGAAATAATTTTTTCCAGTTCTTTATCTGTGTAAAAGCCATCACCAATTTCTTTCTCAAACCGTTCAGGCTCCATATGAATTAAGACAGGAATGCGGAAATCGTTATCAAGGCGTTGTTTGATTCCGTCAGCATAAAAAGGAACTTTGGCGACTGTACCCACCCGTATACCACGAAACTCGACAGGTGCTCCCGGCTGTAGACCTCTGATTGAATCAGAGAAGAACAGCAAGAAGTCTCTGTGCTCAGTATACAGTGAGTTCTCTATATTTCTTTCGTTATCGTAAAGTCTAAATATTTCTTTTTCTTGTACCGGTTTGCCTAAATCCCAGCCTTTGGGCACATCAAAACTGACCCCACCAGCAAATAAAGTGGATAATGCCGCGACCTCGACCCTTACTCCCTGTGATGACACATCAAAAGCAACACCACTATCTTTCCAAAACCGGATATTAGTTGTTAATAGTCCGTCATAAGGCGCATTAATGAAAATCTGATATCTGGCGAGGCGGGATTTAGGATCGAAAGTACTTGTTTCCACTGAACCAACACGATACCCACGAAACAAAACGGGATCACCCGCGGATAACCGCCCTGCTTTTTCACTGGTTAAAATGAGTCGCATGCCTTTTGCATCAGGTGAGGCCAATGGTGGTGAATCCAATAATGAAAATTTTCTTTCTTCACTACCTTCACTACCGGGCTGTAATTCAATAAATACACCCGATAGCAATGTACTCAGACCAGAAACCCCTTCACGACCAATTTGAGGCTTAACGACCCAAAATGCGGTATCTTTATGTAATAGCCTCTCCATACCATCATTCAGACGGGCTTTAATGATCACTTCACCTAGGCTATCGCTTAATGACACTCTTTCAACCACACCTACATTAACACTGCGACTTTTTATTTTCGTTTTTCCGGCCTCAATACCTTCGGCATTAGAGGTTATCAGTATTACTTCAGGCCCCTGATGGCTAAAGTGATAAAATAGTATCCAGGCACCGATGAGCACAGTAATAATTGGTACGATCCATATAGGTGACCAACTCTTAAGTTTGCTGATCTTGGCTTGAGCCAAAGTTTCTTCTTTATCCGTCACCTTATGATTCCCCACTGTTCCGTAACTCAAATTTCTTATTTGCTTTGTCCCATGTCAGGCGCGGATCAAAGGTCATTGATGCAAACATTGTTAAAATCACTACTGAAGCAAACAGTATTGCTCCCGTTGCGGGATAGATACTCATAAACTGCCCCATGCGTACTAATGCCGATAATACAGCGATAACAAAAACATCAATCATTGACCAGCGGCCAACAAATTCCACTATTTCATAAATAAAATGCATAGTTTCAGAGTTGTATCTGCCATGTCTTTTTGCATCCCAGCATAACCAGCAAATAGCGAGCATTTTCAGTAAAGGCACCATAATACTGGCGATAAAAATAACCAGAGCAACAGGATAAGACCCCGTGCTCCAAAGCAAAATAATACCTTCCAGAATGGTTGAATTAATGTCACTTCCTAATGATTGTGTCACCATAATCGGCAACATGTTTGCTGGAATATAAAGTATGGCTGATGTAATCAATAGTGCCATTGTCCACTGAAGACTGTAATGGCGACGGGCATGGCCCTTTGAGTGGCAGCGGGGACATTGATGTTTCTGCGCTGGTAGAATAGCAGTACAGCACTGACATAGCCTGACCCCCTGAATTAGTCCGGGTTTGCCCGTTTGTAGAGGAGCCCGTATTTTCGGTGCAGATTCTATATCATTCCAGATCCAATACCGGTCCAGACATTGAAAGGCTCTGATCTGAAACAGACAAAACAGACAGTAAGGCAGAAAACTGAGGCCAACCGCAATATCTCCATAAGCCATGAGCTTAACAAAGCTGACTAACACGCCAGCTAAAAATATTTCGGCCATGCACCAGGTTTTCATCTGAAATAAAATGCGCGCCAACTCAATTTTCAGCCGACGCGCCATTTTAATGTTCTGGCATAAAAGGATGATAGAAAGCATGCAGAATGCAGGTACAAGCTGCACAAAGATCAGGAAGAATACAGCTATGCTCGAATAATCTTCACTGAACATGGTTTTGGGGATTTCTGTGAGTGTAATTTCACTGACAATCCCCGCAACACTCATACTGACAAAAGGGAACAGGCAGGCGAGGAATAACATAAATAATGCACTGACTGCATAACCTGTCGGTTGATTACGTGGTTCTTTCCACTTTGCAGTCAGTAAAGTATCACATCGTGGACAAACAGCCTTTTTCCCTTCCTCCAGATCAGGCAATGCCACCAGCATATCGCATTGGTGGCATAGAACCAGCCTGTCATGCTGATGATTATCAGAACACAAAGTGCCTCTCCCATAAACAAAATCAATGCTGCCCTTTATATCACCAGATTGTCAGATTACCGCAGGTATAGCGGTAATCTGTATACTGTCGGATATCACCGGAAAACATTATCCATTTTTCATCATTTCCAGTTCCTGCCAGCGATCAAAAGCTTTCTCTAACGCCTGCTCTTTATTTGCCAGATCCTGCAGTACATTTTGTGTAACTTCGTGTGGCTGATTGAAAAAATCAGGATCACCGACCTGAGTTTGTAACTGTTCTATTTCCTGCTCTAACGTTTCCAATAATGATGGTAGTTGTTCTAACTCTCTGAGTAAATGGTAACTTATCTTATTATTTGAACGTTTTGTGGTTTCTTTAGCCTTAACCGGCTTACTCTCTGCCTTCTCTTTTTTTGCGGAGGACTGACGTAAAGAAACGGTTTGTTCCCTCTGTTGCTGAGCATCGAAATACCCACCAACATAGTTGTTGATTTCACCGTTACCTTCAAAAATCCAGCACTCTGTCACTGAGTTATCGACAAACTGACGGTCATGGCTTACCAGAATAACGGTACCCGTGTAGCCATCCACTAATTCTTCCAGTAATTCCAGTGTTTCAACGTCAAGATCATTCGTCGGTTCATCGAGAATAAGCAGGTTGCTGGGCTTCAGGAATAAGCGGGCTAACAACAAACGGTTACGTTCCCCGCCTGAAAGAGCCCGTACCGGTGTCATTGCACGCTTAGGATGGAAAAGGAAGTCTTGCAGATAGCCTAAAACATGGCGCGGGCGACCGTTCACCATAACTTCCTGTTTACCTTCGGCAAGGTTATCCATCACTGTTTTGTCAGGATCAAGCGCAGCACGGTGCTGATCAAAGTAAGCAACTTCCAGTTTTGTACCACAATGAAGCCGCCCACTATCTGCCTTCAAATCCCCCAGCATCAGTTTCAGTAATGTTGTTTTACCGCAACCATTCGGTCCCACTAAGGCAATTTTGTCACCACGCTGAATCTGAGCCGAGAAATTTTTAACTAACGTTTTGTCGCCAATCTGGTAATTAACATTTTCCAGTTCAAATACAATCTTGCCGGAACGGGTTGCTTCTTCAACCTGCATTCTGGCACTACCCATAACGTTACGGCGTTCTGAGTGTTCCACTCGCAACGCTTTTAGTGCTCTCACCCGGCCTTCATTACGGGTACGGCGTGCTTTAATCCCCTGCCGGATCCAGACCTCTTCCTGAGCCAGTTTTTTATCAAATTCCGCATTCTGTAGATCTTCAACCCGTAATGCTTCTTCTTTGCCTTCAAGATACTTATCATAATTACCCGGCCAAGACGTCAGTTTTCCGCGATCCAAATCGATAATACGGGTCGCCATACTGCGAATGAATGAACGGTCATGGGAAATAAAAACCAGGCTGCCATTAAAGTCTTTCAGGAAATTCTCCAGCCACTCAATCGTCTCAATATCCAGATGGTTTGTTGGCTCATCAAGGAAAAGAACTTTCGGTGAACTGACTAAAGCTCTCCCCAAAGCCGCTTTGCGTAACCAGCCTCCGGATAAAGAAGATAATTTCGCCTCCGCAGGTAAAGCCAGTTGCTTTAATACATCACTGATACGGCTGTCCAATAACCAGAGGTTACGGGTATCCAACACTTCCTGTAACTCTGCCAGTCGGTTGAGATTTTTCTCACTAGGATCGGTTTCCACCAGTCGTGAAGTATGATGGAATGCCTTAATATACTCCGCCTGCTCTTTGACTCCTTCCGCTACAAAATCAAAGACCGTACCTTCTACATCACGAGGTGGGTCCTGTTGTAACCGGGCAACAATCAAATCCTGTTCATAAATAACCTGTCCGTCATCCAGTGGCTGCTCTTTCGCCAACACACGCAGCAGGGTGGATTTCCCTGCACCATTGCGGCCAACCAGACATACTCTTTCATTTTCTTCAATATGTAGCTCAGTATCATCCAATAATGGCGAATCACCGAATGACAGCCAGGCACCCGATAGATTAATCAATGACATAATATTATTTTCCCTCGCCAGCGTGACGCAGTAGCCAGCAGTTGTGGATCTGGCGGTTACGGGCAAAATCCTGCGACAGAGTTTTTTCTGTAATATCTTCTGCTACCAGACCTAATTTCTCCAGTTCAGCAAAATCCATTTTGAAACCACGTTTATTATTGGAGAACATTAATGTTCCTCCGCGACGGAGTAAGCGCTTTAATTGTTTCATTAATTCGATGTGATCGCGCTGGACATCAAATGTATCTTCCATACGTTTAGAGTTAGAGAATGTCGGAGGGTCAATAAAAATCAAGTCGAATTGTTCGCGTGTTTGTGCCAGCCAACCCAGACAATCTGCCTGAATCAGACGATGCTGACGACCAGCCAGTCCATTTACCTGTAGGTTTTTCTCCGCCCACTCAAGGTAAGTTCGGGACATATCCACTGTGGTCGTTGAACGTGCACCACCCAGTCCAGCATGAACTGTTGCTGATCCGGTATAGGAAAACAGATTGAGGAAGTCTTTACCCTGACTCATTTCCCCGAGTTTTTTGCGGGCAATGCGGTGATCAAGGAATAACCCTGTATCCAGATAATCTGTCAGGTTAACCCAGAATTTCGCGCCATATTCATTCACCAAAAAGAATTCTTTCTTTTCAGCAAGTTTTTCATATTGATTTTTGCCTTTCTGGCGCTGGCGGGTTTTCAGAATCAGCTGATTAGATTGCAACCCGAGCACATTCATTGTTGCACTAATAACGTCAAACAAGCGCTGGCGGGCTTTATTGGCATCTACCGATTTAGGCGGAGCATATTCTTGTACGATAACTTTGTCAGCATAACGATCAACGGCGACGTTATATTCCGGCAAATCTGCATCATATAAACGATAGCAATCAATTCCCTGCTGTTTCGCCCATTTACTGAGTTTCTTTTCATTTTTACGCAGACGGTTAGCGTAATCTTCAGCAATACCACCATCCAGTGGCTGAGGTTTGCCTGATGCTTGTTCATTTTGCTGAATCGCATCATTTTTTTGAATAGAATAATTTTTCTGAACACAATCTAAAGGGCCGTTTTTCGCTTTAAACTCGCGCTCAGCACGCAATTGCAGGCAGCTTAACAACTCTGGTGAAGCGCTGAACAGGGATAAGCGCCAACCCGGAAAACGATTTTTTATGATCCGACCGAATACATTGTGCAAAGCAATCAATGCCGGTTCACTTTCGAGACGCTCTCCATATGGCGGGTTACTTAATATCGTACCTGTTACCCCTTCCTGCAATGGATTTTCTAGCTTACTCGCATCACCCTGCTGAAATTCAATCAGCTGTGAAACGCCGGCTCTGCGTGCATTTGAACGCGCCATATCCATAACACGACGATCAATATCCAGCCCCCAAAAGCGTGATGAAGTTTCCTGTAACCCTCTACGGAAACGCACTTGTGCCTCGGTGGTGACTTCACGCCAAATAGCTTCATCGAATTTCAGCCATGATGTGAAGCCCCAACGCTGACGGTTTAAACCCGGCGCACAATCGGCAGCCATCATCGCTGCTTCGATTAACAGTGTTCCTGAACCGCACATCGGGTCAACCATCGGTGTTCCCATACTCCAGCCGGAACGCAACACGACTGCGGCTGCCAGAGTTTCTTTCAGTGGAGCCTGCCCGGCTAAATCACGATAACCACGAATATGTAGCCCTTCTCCACTCAGATCGAGTGATACGCTTGCTTTTTCTTTATTAAGAAAAACATTAATACGCACATCCGGCTGTTGTTTGGCAACATCAGGACGCTGCTTTGTTTTCCGCATAAAACAGTCAACAATCGCATCTTTGACTTTCAGTGCACCATATTGTGTATTTCTGATTTCTTCATTTGTCCCACTGAAATGGACTGCGAATGTGCTATCTACTGAAAAAATTTCAGTCCAGTCAATAGACTGGACACCAAGATACAGGTCAAGATCGCTATAAACTTTAAATTCATTAAGCGGTAGCAGGATACGGGATGCTAATCTGCTCCAGAGCAGACTTTTATACATCACCCGTTCGTCGCCTTTAAAATGAACCCCACCCTGGGCAATCTTACAAGATTGTGCCCCCAGCGTTTCCAGTTCGTTCTTTAACAGTTCTTCCAGTCCACGTGCCGTGCTGGCAAAGAGAAAGTTCATGTATTATTCACCAAGACTATTATTTACTAAAAAATGTACCACCAAAAAATTGCTGCCATTATAGCTAATACCAGCAACATGTCATAAGATTGCTCGCTTCAGGTAAAAATAAAGGTGAAAAATAGCCTGTGGCGCAGTGTTGAGGCGCTTATGTACGAAAAATGCCGGCGGTTTTCAATGGACAGGAGTGAGTTAAGATTTAATTAAGATTGAGAAAAAACTGTCAGCTTGTAACTGATTTCTGGATCTGTGTATTGGGATCAATCATAGAGCCGGATTAATAATTCTTTAAATCGCCTTATCATATATAGGGGCCTGAGTTGGTTCAGTATAAGGCATTAAACGGTCATTCATTATTTTTATCGGATCACAGAAATTCATTACACGATCACCGAGATCTAATTTTTGCTCTACTAATAAACAAACACTGGCATTTTCACCTGCTTCAGCAACCATAAATAACGCCTCTGTTCCATCTTCCTGCAAACGAACCTGAATAATTTCACCCTGTTCAGGTTTGCTTATTAAAGAACAGATAGAAAAATACCAACTTTTAGGCATCTGTGGTTTCATAAAGCGGAAGGCAACCAATCCATTTAAAGCTAATTCAGCTCTGAGTTGTGGGGCAATATTAATACGGCGGGAATATTCTTCGAAAGTATAATAAAGCGCTGCATCATCGACAGAAAAATTAACTTCTTCCATTGTGGTGACATAAGCAGTCAACATTCTGGCAGGAAAACGAGAACGAAAAACCATACCATTAGCAAGATCGAGCATGACACGGTTATGCTCAGTATCAAAATACCAGCGCCATTGATCATCAGGTCTAATTTTCATTGGTTACCCTTTTCTGCTCAAAATAGTTTATTTGTTTAAAAATAAGCACCGCCCTAATGGGAATTTTAAAAAGTTGATAAACTTTTAATCTGTCAAACAAAATATAGACGAGTTGGGGGCAGAAATAAACCCCCAACGCCTTTAATACTAAACCTTAAACACCAGATTTCAGAAAATATTCAGATATGATTAACAATATCTTTGATTAATTTCGGCCCTTTATAGATAAAGCCTGAGAATATCTGAATCAATGAAGCCCCTGCTTCCATTTTTTCTCTGGCTGAAACTAATGAATCAATTCCACCCACGCCAATGATAGGAATTTCACCTTTTAATTCCTGAGAAAGACGGCGAATAATTTCTGTACTGCGCAGCTGCACCGGGCGACCACTTAAACCACCAGCCTGCTGACAGTGATTTAATCCTTCAATAATCTTTCTATCTAAAGTGGTATTCGTTGCAATGACTCCATCAATTTGATGGCGCATTAAACTATCTGCGATTTCTACTAATTCAGATTCCGTAAGGTCTGGCGAAATTTTTACGGCAACAGGAACATACTTTTGATATTTTTGTTGTAGTTCACTTTGTTTATTTTTAATCGCAGACAGAAGATCATCCAGTGCTTCACCATACTGTAATGTTCTCAGACCCGGTGTATTAGGTGAGGAGATATTAATCGTAATATAACCAGCATGGGGATACACTTTATCCATGCAAATTAAATAATCATCTTTACCATTCTCTACCGGAGTATCTTTATTTTTGCCAATATTAATTCCGATAATTCCGTCGTATTTTGCTTTCTTAACATTCTCAACCAAATTATCAACACCGAGATTATTAAAACCCATCCGATTAATAATGCCTTCCGCTTCAACAACACGGAATAATCTCGGTTTATCATTCCCTGCCTGCGGACGTGGAGTTACCGTACCAATTTCAACAAAACCAAAACCCATTGCACCAAAGGCATCAATGCAATCACCATTTTTATCAAGACCGGCGGCTAAGCCAAGAGGATTCTTAAATGACAACCCCATACAGGTAACGGGTTTAGTGGCAACTGACTGGCGGATGAGGAATTCGAAAGGAGTACCGGTAACAAGTTTGAGCTGGCGAAAAGTAAGCTCATGGGCCTGCTCCGGATCAAGCTGGAACAATGCCTTCTTTAGAAGCGGATAATACATGCAATCTCCTGCGCTGCGAGCATAATGACAGGTTGTGGTGACTGTGAAATAAGCGCGGAGCATCTTAAAGAGATATTGTCAAAATGTAAATGTAACGCAGAAGATATTTATTAATTTCCTCCGGCTGAAGCCGGAGGAAATGTCATTACTCAGCTTTCCAGTGCTTTTGTGATTTTCTCAAATAAATCACCCGATAAGTTTTCCAGTGTTTTCAGTTCTTCTAGCGTTGTACGCATCAACGCCTGACGTTTTTCATCATAGCGATTCAGGCGGATTAATGGCTCAATTAGACGTGAAGCCACTTGCGGGTTACGCGTGTTCAGATCAGTCAGAACTTCTTTCAGGAACTGATAACCACGACCGTTCTCAGCATGGAATGCTACTGCGTTATTGGCAAAGAAGGTTCTCAGCAGTGAATAAGTGCGGTTTGGGTTACTCAGGCTGAAAGAGCGATGGTTCATCAAACTACGTACTTTATCAAGCACATCAAATGCCGGGCTGGTTGCCTGAAGCATAAACCATTTATCCATGACCAATCCATCCTGATGCCAGCGTTGATCAAACTCATCCATTAATTGATAACTGCAAGGCAATTCTGCCGCCATTGCCGCAGATAGTGCTGCAACAGTATCAGTCATATTATCTGCCTGATAATACTGAGCGGCGACTAGTTGATCAGCCTGCGCCTGGTCTTCAACAAAGGCTAAATAATGCAGGCAAATATTACGCAATGACCGTTTTGCAATATCCTTATGCTCCACACGATATGCCCCTGTGTGAATACTGTGGTACACAGCCGCAAATTCATCTGCCATTTCGTTTGTCAGACTACGCGTGATGACATCAAGCACTTCATGAATAGCCTGTGGATCAATCACTGTAAACAGCTCTGCCACTTCATTTTCAGACGGCAGTGTCAGGATCAGGGCCGCCAGTGCTGGGTCAATATCTTTATCCAGCAATACAGCACGGAATGCATCAATAACATGCATTGGCAATTCTACCGGCTGGGATTGCTGATAACGGGTAACATTCAGTTTTATATAATTAGCTAACAGTGCCTGTGCCGCATCCCAACGCGAAAATTCATTGCGGGCATATTTCATCAGGAAGGTCAGTTGGCTGTCACTATATAAATAATCCAGTTTCACTGGTGCAGAGAATTCACGTAATAAAGAAGGCACCGGCTGTGACGGTACATCATCAAATACAAATGTCTGTTCTGCACTAATAACATTCAGAACATGATGCACAGGCTGACCATCACGACGTAGCGGAATGACACGACCATGTTCATCATACAGTTCAATATCCAGCGGAATGTGCAGAGGCAATTTCTCTTTCTGATCTGCGGTTGGTGGTGTCATCTGACTGACATGCAACAGATACTGCTGTTTTTCCGCATCATATTCATCACGTACTGTCAGTACCGGCGTACCTGATTGACTGTACCAGCGGCGGAATAGTGTCAAATCAACGTTTGAAGCATCCTCCATTGCCTGTACAAAATCATCACAGGTTGCTGCACTGCCATCATGACGGTGTACATAAAGCTGGATTCCTGCTTGAAATTGCTCTTCACCCAGTAAAGTGTGGATCATTCGAATGACTTCTGAGCCTTTTTCATAAACAGTCAGCGTATAGAAGTTATTCATTTCCATCACCTGCTCAGGACGGATAGGATGCGCCATCGGGCTGGCATCTTCAGCAAACTGAGCTGCACGCATAATACGCACATTGTTAATACGATTAACAGAGCGTGACCCCAAATCAGAACTGAATTCCTGATCACGGAAGACGGTCAGCCCCTCTTTCAGGCTTAACTGGAACCAGTCACGACAGGTGATCCTGTTTCCTGTCCAGTTATGGAAATATTCATGCCCAATTACCGCTTCAATGCCAAGATAATCTTTGTCTGTTGCTGTTTCCGTTTTCGCTAAGACATATTTGGAGTTAAAGACATTCAGTCCTTTATTCTCCATCGCTCCCATATTGAAGAAATCAACGGCAACAATCATGTAAATATCAAGATCATATTCCAGACCAAAACGGCTTTCATCCCACTTCATGGAATTTTTCAGCGACGTCATAGCCCAGCCAGCACGATCCAGATTACCCCGGTCAACAAACAATTCCAGCGCAACTTTACGACCACTACGGGTAATAAAAGTATCATGCAGGACATCAAAATCCCCTGCGACTAGCGCGAACAAATAAGAGGGTTTCGGGAATGGGTCCTGCCATTTAACCCAATGACGACCATCACTCAGCTCTCCCTGCTCAATACGGTTACCATTGGACAATAAATATGGGTACTTGGATTTATCCGCAGTGAGACGAGTGGTAAAACGGGCCAATACATCCGGCCTGTCCAGATAATAAGTGATATTGCGGAAACCTTCAGCTTCACACTGGGTGCACAAAGCATCACCTGATACATACAACCCTTCAAGTGCACTGTTAGCCGCAGGATTATTTTCACTCACTATTTTCAGGGTAAACTGAGCAGGCAGTTGTTCAATGATTAATTTTCCATCCTGCTCGTGATAATGCTCCCATGCCTTATCATTAATATGGATACTCTTTAATGTCAGGTTTTCTCCATCTAAAATGAGTGGAGTGATATCATTAATCAGACGTTTTACTTGACTGGTTGCTGTTACAGTTGTTTTATCTGCATCCAGTTCAAAATCGAGATCAATATCTGTAATAGTGTAGTCTGGCGCTTTATAATCCAGACGATGCTTAATAAGCCGCTGTTGTGTCATAAGAAACCTTTTTTCATTACTTAATGTGAGGAGCTAACGCTGCCACAGAGACTCTATCCTTTCAATCCGGAAATCTCTTTTTTCAGATGTTAATCATTTATTAAATAAAGGTATAAAACCTGTTTTGAGAATATTAGTACTTTTGTGCTACTTGCCATCTCATATTGTATTTAACATGATATCATCTATAAATTGATCAACCTTAATCTGTATTGTCCGAAAAAATATATGCGATTATGTAGCTTTAATAACAGAATAATCACGGTATACTCTTCGGACTTTATCGATTTAGCAGACACAAATGCTCCGCGAGGATGCCTGACGCGCCATGACTTTAGACGCTACCCCGATTATCAAATCACTGCTTGATACTGATGCTTATAAATTTCATATGCAGCAAGCAGTGTACCACCATTACAACGATATTCATGTTGTTGCAGAGTTCCGCTGCCGTGGTGATGAACTACTCGGTAAATACGCCGGGGCATTACGCCAGCAGATTAACATGATGACTGATCTGACTCTGACAGAACAAGAAGCTAACTATCTGTCTAGATTGCCATTTTTTAAACAAGATTATCTGGACTGGTTCAAAACCTTCCGTTTTAACCCTGAACAAGTAGAAGTTTCTGTTACTGATAAAGGACAGCTTGCTATCAGAATTTCAGGTTTATGGCGTGAAGTGATCCTGTGGGAAGTACCATTACTTGCCCTGATTAGTGAACTGGTACACCGCGATCGCTCGCCTGAGATTAAAGCAGAAGCGGCAGTCAGCCAGCTTAGAAAACTAATTGAGCTGTTCTATCAGGATGCCGCAGCAGAACATATCGATTTATCCGGTTTCAAACTGATGGATTTCGGTACCCGCCGCCGTTTTTCACACGAAGTGCAATATGCCATTGTTAAGGAACTGAAAGAGAGTTTTCCTTATCTGATTGGAACCAGTAACTACCAGCTGGCACAACAACTTGATCTGGCACCGCTCGGTACGCAGGCTCACGAATGGTTTCAGGCTCATCAGCAAATCAGCCCCGAACTTGCTAACAGCCAGCGTGCGGCGTTACAGACTTGGCTGAATGAGTATCCGAACCAGCTAGGTATTGCCCTGACAGATTGTATCACTATGGATGCTTTTTTACGGGATTTCGATAAACCTTTTGCTGTTGCCTATAACGGCCTGCGCCATGATTCCGGTGATCCCGTTGACTGGGGCGAAAAAGCGATTGCTCATTATCTGTCACTGGGTATCGACCCACTGACTAAAACACTGGTATTTTCGGATAGTCTGGATCTGCAAAAATCACTGGCTCTTTATCGTCATTTCCATCAACGAATCAATGTTATGTTTGGCATTGGTACACGTCTGACCTGCAATATTCCGGGAATAAAGCCGCTGAATATCGTAATCAAGTTGGTTGAATGTAACGGTAAGCCTGTCGCCAAACTGTCTGACAGTCCGGGAAAAACCATCTGTGAAGATGTCGAATTTGTCAACAAATTACGCAGAGCATTTGACATCCCGGAAATGAAAAAAGCTGTGTAATTTTCAGGATAGTTTGTACCAATCTTTAATCGGCGTGATCAACGTCTTTCTGGTTACGCCGATAAAAAACAACTTTTCCCTTTATTTCCCCCTTAACCCCCTTAATTTCTACTTGTTTCCTGTGAAAGGACAAGTAAGATAAGGAGTCAT
This sequence comes from Xenorhabdus sp. PB30.3, assembly GCF_963895965.1. Lineage (NCBI taxonomy): Bacteria > Pseudomonadati > Pseudomonadota > Gammaproteobacteria > Enterobacterales > Morganellaceae > Xenorhabdus > Xenorhabdus sp. PB30.3. Next base: position 15,098 of record NZ_CAWQMW010000113.1, read on the forward strand.
CGTGCCGTTTGGCACGACTTACAGTAAGTCTAGTTATCTATATTAATTACCTATTATTAAAGAAGAGAGAAATTTATGAGCGTAGCGCCTGTAGTCGATGTACTGCAAGGCCGTGTTCCGGTTGGCAGCGAAGTCACCGTCCGCGGCTGGGTACGTACAAGGAGAGATTCTAAAGCTGGTATCTCGTTCCTCGCCGTTTATGACGGTTCCTGCTTTAATCCCTTACAGGCCGTCGTTAATAATAATTTGCCTAATTATCAGGATGAAGTTCTGAACCTCACAACCGGGTGCTCTGTAGAAGTAACCGGTACTGTTGTGGAATCACAGGGTAAAGGTCAGAGTTTTGAATTACAGGCAACCAACATTGTGGTCGTTGGTATAGTGGAAGATCCTGATACTTATCCGATGGCAGCAAAACGCCACAGTATCGAATATCTGCGTGAAGTCGCTCACCTTCGCCCACGTACTAACCTGATTGGTGCGGTTGCACGTGTTCGTCACACACTGGCGCAAGCACTGCATCGTTTTTACCACGAAAAAGGTTTCTTCTGGGTATCTTCACCTCTTATCACAGCCTCAGATACAGAAGGTGCAGGTGAAATGTTCCGCGTTTCCACTCTGGACATGCAAAACCTGCCATTGACTGATAAAGGTGAAGTTGATTTCAGCAAAGACTTCTTCGGGCGCGAAGCCTTCCTGACTGTATCCGGTCAGTTAAACGGTGAAACTTATGCCTGTGCATTAAGTAAGGTTTACACCTTCGGGCCGACTTTCCGTGCTGAAAACTCCAATACCAGCCGCCATCTGGCCGAATTCTGGATGCTTGAACCAGAAGTTGCTTTCGCTGATCTGAATGATATCGCTAAACTCGCTGAAGAAATGCTGAAGTATGTCTTTAAAGTGGCTTTGGAAGAGCGTGCTGATGATCTGGCGTTCTTTGCAGAGCGCGTTGACAGTGAAGTTATTACCCGACTGGAAAAATTTGTCGATTCTGATTTTGTCCAGCTGGATTACACAGATGCCATTGAAATTCTGGAAAACTGTGGTCATAAATTCGAAAACCCTGTTTACTGGGGCGTTGATTTATCATCTGAGCATGAGCGTTATCTGGCAGAGAAGCACTTTGGTGCACCAGTCATCATGAAGAACTATCCAAAAGACATCAAAGCGTTCTACATGCGTATGAATGAAGATGGCAAAACTGTCGCGGCAATGGATGTTCTGGCTCCGGGTATTGGTGAAATCATTGGTGGTTCCCAGCGTGAAGAGCGTCTGGATATGCTGGATGCGCGTCTGGAAGAGATGGGACTGAATAAAGAAGATTACTGGTGGTATCGTGATCTGCGCCGTTACGGCACCGTTCCTCACTCTGGTTTTGGTCTGGGCTTTGAACGTCTGGTGGCTTATGTCACTGGTGTCTCAAACGTACGCGACGTAATCCCATTCCCAAGAACGCCAAGAAACGCAAGTTTCTAATGAATCCGTTCGAAAAATAACCAAAAATCAATCCTGAGAAAAGCCAGCGAAAGTTGGCTTTTTTCATTTCATCGTCAAAACAGTGCAAAAAAAGTTCCTTGACATTTACATTTTGTAATATGTTTTTTCAGTTTGTTACTAATTTTGTACTTTTGTAGCACTTTGAGGGTGGATAAAAGCCATAACCAATGGAACACTGAGCGCAGATTAATAAGACACCTGATACCCACAAATAGTTCCAAAAATTTTAGTGTTCTGTTTTCAAAGTGTGCCAGATGTCTAAATAACACCAATGAGGGTAATAATAATGAAGCGCAATATTCTTGCAGTGGTAATTCCAACTTTGCTGGTTGCTGGTACAGCAAACGCAGCTGAGATCTTTAACAAAGACGGTAACAAACTGGATCTGTACGGTAAAGTTGACGTTCGTCATCAGTTCGCTGATAAAAGAAGCGGCCAAGATGGCGACGATTCTTACGCTCGTATCGGTATCAAAGGCGAAACTCAGATCTCTGACCAACTGACTGGTTTCGGTCGTTGGGAATACAACATGAAAGCTAAAGGTGCAGAAGCTGAAGGTGCTGATACTGCAACTCGTCTGGCTTTCGCTGGTCTGAAATTCGCTAACTACGGCTCACTGGATTATGGTCGTAACTACGGCGTAAACTACGATGTTAACGCATGGACTGACGTGCTGCCAATCTTTGGTGGTGACTCTATGTCCAAAACTGACAACTACATGACTGGCCGTGCGACTGGTCTGTTAACTTACCGTAACACTGATTTCTTCGGTCTGGTTGATGGCCTGAACGTTGCTCTGCAATATCAGGGTCAAAACAGTAAGCGTACCAAAAACAAACGTGAAGATTCTGCTGACGTGACCTCAAATGGTGACGGCTACGGTATGTCTGCTACTTATGACGTAGGTTACGGTGTCAACGTTGGTGCTTCTTACGCTAATTCTACTCGCGGAAACGAGCAGTGGAATAATGAACAAGCTCATGGTAAACGCGCTGAAGCATGGAACATCGGTGCTAAATACGATGCGAACAACGTATATCTGGCAGCAATGTACGGTGAAACCCGTAATATGACTCCGGGTACAGTCGTAACTAAACACGGTAAACTGACCAAAGAGATTGCTAATAAAACCCAAAACGTTGAGTTAGTTGCACAATATCTGTTCGCTGACTACGGTTTGAAACCATCTCTGGCTTATGTTCAGTCTAAAGGTAAAGATCTGGATCGTAACAACAATGCTAAAGGCTTCAACGCAGACTTGGTTAAATATGTTTCTGTAGGTACTTACTACTACTTTAACAAAAACCTGTCTACCTTTGTTGATTACAAAGTCAACCTGCTGGACAAAAACGAAGGTGGTGATGCAAACGGCCGCAACGTCTTTGGTGTTGGTCTGACTTATCAGTTCTAATTACCGCTGATAAACAGTTTAACGAAAAGTTAAACGATTTATCTCAAAAAAGCAGCGCTCCGGCGCTGCTTTTTGCATTTCATCTCTCTGTTTTTTCAGACTCTTTTCTCCACTCCGTAAACTACTTCACAAGATTTTATTCTTTTTGCTACAAGTGGTTGGCAAATCGATTTCTTAGGGTTACCCTGAGCAGCGTATAATTTATTTCGGGCTTAACTCTCCAAATTTTGGAATAAAAAAATGTTTGAAAAAATCACAGCAGCGCCTGCCGACCCTATTCTTGGTTTAGCTGATAGCTTTAAAGCTGATCCCCGCGAAAATAAAATCAACTTGGGTATCGGTGTCTATAAAGATGAAACCGGTAAAACTCCTGTCCTGACCACCGTTAAAAAAGCAGAAAAATTCTTGCTGGAAAACGAAACCACTAAAAATTATCTGGCAATCAGCGGATTACCGGAGTTTGGTCGTGTGACTCAGGAACTGCTCTTTGGCAACACCAGTGCCATCGTTACTGAAAAACGTGCCCGTACCGTACAAAGCCCAGGCGGAACAGGCGCACTGCGTACTGCCGCTGATTTTATTGCTAAGCAAACTAATGCCAAACGTGTTTGGATCAGTAACCCAACCTGGCCAAACCATAAAGGTGTTTTCTCCAGCGCAGGTCTAGAGATCCGCGAATATAACTATTACGATGCAGAAAAACACGCTCTGAATTTCGACGGTATGCTGGCAAGTCTGTCTGAAGCACAAGCTGGTGATGTTGTTCTATTGCACGGCTGCTGCCACAACCCGACCGGTATCGATCCTACTCCTGAACAATGGCAGAAACTGGCAGATTTATCTGCGGCAAATGGCTGGCTACCTGTATTCGATTTCGCTTATCAGGGCTTTGCTAAAGGTCTGGATGAAGATGCTGAAGGTCTGCGCATTTTTGCCAAAAATCATAATGAGTTGATCATTGCCAGCTCTTACTCCAAAAACTTTGGCCTGTACAATGAACGTGTTGGTGCCTGTACTATCGTTGCAGCAGACAGCGATACCGCAGAGAAAGCGTTCAGTCAGGCTAAATTTATTGTACGCACCAACTATTCTAACCCACCAGCTCACGGCGCTTCTGTTGTTACGACAATTCTGTCCAACGAAGAACTGAAAGCAGAATGGATTCAGGAACTGGCAACAATGCGTGAACGCATTCAGCGTATGCGTCAATTGTTCGTCAACACCTTACAAGAAAAAGGTGCAAAACAGGATTTCAGCTTCATCTGCGCTCAAAATGGTATGTTCTCATTCAGTGGTCTGACTAAAGAGCAGGTTGAACGTCTGCGTGAAGAATACGCTGTTTATGCAGTCAGCTCCGGCCGTATTAACGTAGCTGGTTTAACACTAGAGAACATGGTGCCTCTGTGTGAAGCGATTGTTGCTGTACTCTAAGTAAAATTCAAAATTTCATTGAAGTACACAATCCTATATCGATATTAAAGCCGCTGAAAAAGCGGCTTTTTCTTTCCAATTATCTGTAAAACTCATAAATGCTGAATTAACAAATTATTGGTCAGTTTTGTAAGAATGGATTCGTTTTCCGTTCATACCCCAACGTTGACATTGGGCCATGGCCCGGAATAAATTGATAGTCATCCCCCAAAGCCAGAACTTTTTCTTTGATGGATTGGATCAATTCATCATGATTCCCACCCGGAAAATCCGTTCGGCCAATACTGCCTTTGAACAGCACATCTCCCATCGAAATTAATTTATCAGCATGATTGGTAAAAATAATATGCCCCGGAGTATGTCCCGGACAATGCAAGACAGAAAGCTGAATATTACCGACTTTTACTGTATCCCCATCATCCAGCCAACGTTCAGGGGTAAAAGATGGGCACTCTTCAACGCCAAACATCTGGCATTGAACCTCTAACGCTTCTATCCAGAAAGCGTCACCTTTATGCGGCCCATGCACCGGTACATTAAAATGTTTCGCGATATCAACTGTTGCACCAACATGATCAAAATGACCATGTGTCAGCAAAACCTGGGTTAATTTTACTCCCCGCCTCTTGATCTCAGCGATCAGTTTTTCAGCCTCACCTCCCGGATCAACAATTGCAGCTTCCAGAGTTTCATCGCACCAGATCAACGTACAATTCTGCATCGCAACGGTGACAGGCATTATGTGGTATTTCATTGTATTGTTTACACTCCACAATCAGGACAAATTCTTAATATATTCGTCATCTTTCAAGCCCTTTTACGGTCCACTTGAAATATGAAAGATATAATAAGATTACCACGTCCTGACCGGGCCTGTATCAATATGAATAAAATTACTTTTTGGGTAAAACCCTACTCCACCAGCTTTCATTTTCAATGCTGCTTTACGGATATGTGATAACTCCATGCCATCAATATGGAAATCCATTGCCTGACCGCGGGTATGGTAACTGTGTTTTGCCACACCCGAACTTGCATGACGCAACATATTATTCGTCTTTAATGAACGATATCCTGAAACTAACTGAACTGGTTTATTTATTCCCATCATCATTTGTAACAGGTAAATTTGATCAAATAATTTTGGATCAATTTTCTTTGTTTCATTTTGGCGATAATCACGGAATAAATAATTCAGTCTAATAAGTTCAGATTTATTATAATGACGCCCGTCAAAAAACTCGGCTTTAATTGTTTCTCCGGTATGGAGATTATCTACCCGTAGGATCCTGGGGCGAGGTGTTGTTAATGTGGCTAGTGCATGTTGGGGCAATAAACCTAACCCTAATGCAACCATACTTACGCCGAGCCACTTACGGCGGTTATGATCAATATTATTCATATATTGTGCTCTACTGCTTTCTCTGATTCTTAGATAGTTTCAAAAATATATTAACATTTAACACCAATCAATTAACAAAACCGCAACGAACAAAAAAGTAGCTTTTACTATTTTTGTACATTAATGTAAATTTTTTAGTTGATGTTTTTATTCTGATTTACAGAATACAGTTTTTATTAAACTGAATTTAAATATTTATATTTGGTTAATGCAAGCTATTAATTTAGTAAATGTGCAATAACTAAAAGAAAAAATCAAAGTGTGGGAGAGATGGCAGGTAAAAAAATAGCAGTGAGAATATTCCTCACTGCTAAAATATATTATTAATTTTTTCCATTTATAATTTAACAAAAATAAGGGTATTATCTGGCTACTAAAATCTGAGATATAAGTTCAGATTTTTGTCTGGCATAGTTATCATATTCATAAATATCAGCACGATATTGTGGTTTTCCTTTTTCATCAACCCAGGCTGTTTGGTAATAAAGGAATACCGGGATTCTTTTCGGTATATTCACATATTTTGTTGCCCACGTTTTCAAAGAATTATTGACTTTTCCTTTATTCCAGCCAGCATCACCTAATAACATATTAGCTAATTCAGGTGCTTTATTAACACGGACACAACCTGAACTGACAGCTCTCATTTCACGCTTAAATGAAGCCTGATTTGGTGTATCATGCAAATATATTGCTTCCGAATTAGGCATATTAAACTTGAATCTACCTAATGAGTTTGTTGGGCCAGGTGCCTGCCGTATCCGGTAAGGAAAATTGCCGGGTGTTATGACTCCCCAGTTAATTGAAGAAGGATCGACAACGGCTGCATCACTGCTCCAACTGGAAAATACTGTATAACCACGGCTGCGAAAATAACTGGGATCACGCATGGCTCTCGGTGCTATATCTTTGCGGGTCATGCTGACAGGAACTGTCCAGGGGGGATTAATCACTACATTATTCAGTTCACTACTCATAATTGGTGTTTTTCGGCTTGGACGCCCAACAACAACTTTAGAACTTAATGCCTCTTCGCCATTCAAATAATAAAATAGTGAATAATCAGGTATATTTACTAAAATTGCGGTAGGAAGATTATCAGGAATGATACGCAACCGTTGCATATTCAATGCCATGATCCTTGCGCGGGTTTTCGGGGTGGTATTTAACCATATTCTTGTTGATTGCCCGATGACTCCATCAGCAGCTAAGCCGTGTAAAGACTGAAAACGCTTTACTGCTGCAACTAACTCTTTGTTATAAAATTTATTCTCAGGGCTAACTACTGAAGATTCTAAAGTACCTGAACGGACCAATATATTTCTCAGCGCAATAACACTCTGGCTACTTTGTCCGGGCCTTAATGTTTCTTTCATTGAAAATTCAGACCACGGTTGTTTGTCCTTCAGTTGTTTTAGCATCTCATTACGCATTTGTTCGTACATAGAATGGTTAGGTGATAATGACGAAATGTAATTGCTGAGATTATTATTCTTAACGTGCTGTTGCCACTTTTCAATTAAACTATTCGGAGGTAAATCGATTTTATATGGAGTTTTACCATATAACCATGAATCCCCTTTATTATGAATGTTATTAATGAATTGAAGATAACCTAACATAGCATCAGATAGAATAATATCCCGTCCCATGTCACTTAATTCAGGTGAATTAAGTTGTATCATCCATTTTCCGAATTGAGGCTGAAACCCGGCTAACGATAAATCAAACAACTGATCTTTAAAATTGTGTATGGCAGTTTCATCACGCCATAATGGTTTCATATTATTTACTGAATATAATCGTGATAATTGTTGATAATATATCGGTTTTACTTGTTTAGGTAATAATTCTTGTAACTGAACTTTATTTTCTTCCGGAGAAGTTGATAAAGATACAGGAGCCATTTGAGTAGAGTTGATATCAGTATCTACATCTACTTTTTTTTCCCCCCATGATAATGGCTGGGCATCATTTGCTATCAATACGTTTTGTTGACTTGCAAAGGCTCCCTCTGATACTACTAAAATGCTACAGATAAAAGAAACTTTTAGTAACCTTACCGTATTCTTTGCCATAAGAGTTCACCTCGCTTTTATGTATACCCCTTTTTCATAGTGACAAGTTTACCGACTGTATTTATCAGCCATGAAACCGTACATGAAATTTACTGGGTATATTTGGCTATCCAATGACTTATTCTAATTATCGGCAGACCAATGTTATCAGAAGAGAATAGTAGTAATTATATACATAATTACTTATTAAGACAGAAAGCCTATCAATTATATCCAATTACATGAACTAAAAGAAAATTATTGCTATAATAAATTAACTTATATTAGTTATAAAAAAGAAAAGGCACTTAAAGTGCCTTTAATAATAAATAAACATGATAAATGTTTAAATTAATATTCTGAGTTAATAACGACTTCTTCTCCAAATTTTCCTGCTTTAGGCAAAGGCTGATAGGAGGAATTTGATGCTCTCAATATACGAATACCACGAATATTTAATTCACGGGCTGCGGCAATATCAGTATCAGCATCGCCATAATAAATTTTCAGGTTATGATCTCTCATCCAACTGATTTTATTATTTTTGTCGGGATCATCTCCTGCAAAAATAACAGCATTCATTTTATCGGCAGGGATATGAAGGTCTTCCTGTAAATATTTAGTGACTGTTTCTGTTTTAGTTCTGGTACGGCCAGTAATAAAATAAATATCATCACCGCGTTTCAGGTGCATATGAACCAAATCGATGCCAACCTGTTTCGGCATACTGAATTTATCCCATTCGTTGTTCATTTTCTCCCAGAATTCCGGGTTTTTCAGGTAGCTATTGTCATTCGGCGAATATTCCAGTTGACCTCGATAAAAGCCGGGGCTGGAAAACAGTACGGTATCATCTATATCGAATCCCACAGACATAGGGGGTTTACTTTGCAAACTTTTTTCAATCTGCTCCACTGAAACCCAGTGTACCGCCTGACGCTGGGAAAGCTCTACTGTAGTGACCCCTGAGCTGACTTGTTCCGGCACTTGTACTTTTGCCTGAGCAGTACCGCTTAGGCCAACAGCAAGGGCAATTGCACTCAATGCTAACACTACTTTACGCATAGTTTTTCCTTCTTCTCATCCTGATCACAATGGGAGGGAATGATAAGCACTCTTATTTCAAGAAAATGAGATTTAATGCACATATTTCAAAACGTGATTATTATCTTCGTAAATTAAAAAGCCGTCATATAATCAATGACGGCTTTAACTTACTCACTCAGAAAGAAATTATTTTCAGAATATCGCCTGAGCCTGTTCCTTCCGCTGTTCAATAGCCGGCGTTTCCTGCCCAAAGCCACGTAAACCAACAACATGCACATGTTCCTGATTATTAAAAATCTTACGTACTAATTTATACGTAGTTCCTTTTTCCGGACTGATATTTTCCGGTGCGGCAATAATCAGCTGCATCTGTAAGCGTTCACATAATTCAAACAGTGTGGCGATGGATTTTGCATCCAGACGTGCAGCTTCATCAAGGAATAGCAAACGACATGGGGAAATATCTTTGCCACGCAGACGACGGGATTCCTCTTCCCAGCTCTGCACAACCATAACCAGAATCGACATCCCTGTACCAATGGCCTCACCGGTAGAAAGCGCTCCACTTTCCGCTTTTAGCCAGCCATCTGAGCCACGATTCACCTCAACGTCTAATTCAAGGTAATTACGATAATCCAGTAATTCTTCACCAATTGTCTGAGGTAAACGCTGCCCCATATCAATTTGTGGATTTAAGCGCTGATAAAGTTTGGCCATTGCTTCTGAGAAGGTCAGGCGCTGGCTATTAAACAGATCCTGATGTTGTTCCTGTTGTTCAGACAGCACATCCAGTAAAACAGCATGGCTTTCACGTATATTCACATTCAGGCGCACACCACCGACCTGACCGAAGGAGACCATTTGTAATCCCTGATTCAGCATTCTGATACGGTTCTGCTCACGCTGAATAGTCTTACGGATGATATTAGCCACACTCTTAGAACTGATCGCCAGTTTTTGCTCACGTGCCGTTAACTCTTCAGTCAAACGTGCCAGCTCGATTTCCATCTGCTCAATCGCATCAACCGGATCATCAGTACGGATAATATCCTGCCGGATCCGCTCACGCAGATGCTGATAAACAGCCACAAAGAACTGAATCTTACGCTCAGGACGTTTTGGATCTTCAGACAGACGCAACGCATCACGTAAATGTTCATTATCTGCTACGGCAAGACGCAGAGCACCCAGCGCCTTATCCGACATTGAACGTAGTGCATCAGCATCCATGTAAGCCAGTTCACGGCGATGAAGACGGCGTTCAACGCCATTATCTTTCACCATCCGCATCACAGCACACCAACCTGCTTTAGAGGATACGACCTGCTCACGTTTCTGATAATAATCACGTTCTGATTTGCGCAGTTTCTTCTGGAGATTTTCCATTTCCGCCTCGCAGAATGCGATCTGCTTCTCAAGCTGATTGACTCGGGAACGGTTGGCCTGTACTGCGGCATGAAGCTGATCACGGCGTTCACGGGCACGATTTTCCGCATTAGCGTCAGCCTGTACACCGATATCTTTCATCTCCTGTTCAAGTTCTTTCAACATATCCTGCTTGGTGTCATAAGAACTCTTCAGGGAAGCCAGTACCTGACTAAACTGAGCACTTTGTGATTGCTGCTGGCGAAGTTGTTCACGGGCGCGACTGCGGTCAGATTCCGCGTGTTCAAGGCGCTGACGCAATTTATCGTTCAGGTCACTATTTTCACTGAGCATTCCGGCTGAATCGCTGTAACTGAAATGCACGCGGCGCTGTACAACTTCAGTCAGGGCAAACGCCTGTTGTTTGGCTTTGATTTGACTGTGTTTCGCCATTTCATAATCCCGCTGCAATTGCTCATGCTGGCGAGGATCACTTTGTAAAACTGATACCATCGGTTCAAGTTTATGCAGGGTATTACCGTGTTGTTGCAGGAAACGAGCCGCATCCTGTGCTTCACTCATTTCTTCACGTACAGCTTCCACCCGATCAATCAGAGTTTCATCCAGCAAAATCGTAATTTGTGGGATCAACCGATTGAGTACAGATAGGCTCTCTTTTACCTGAGCCAGTTTTTGTTGATTCTGTTGTGTGTGGGATTCAAATTGTGACAGTTCTCGCTCCAGTTCTGTTCTCCGATGATTCAGAGTACGGATTTCCAGTTCCGGATCGCTATCAAATGCCACCGACAAGTGTTTACCGACAAAACGGCTGAAGGCCTGATGTGCACGCTGGATTTTCTGCACATCAAATGAGAGTGTTGCATAGCGCTCTGCCAGTGTATCACGCTCCAGACTGAGCGCTTCCAGACGATTTTCCCTTGCCGCCCGTCCGAATAAAGGGACTTCAGGATAGCGAGAATAACGCCACTGACGATCAGAGGATTTAACCAGAACAGCATTTTCCTGCTCTTCAAAATCAAACACACTGTCATCAAACGATTGTGGATCTCCTTCAATCAGGTAGAGATCTTCCGGGCAATCCTCCAATGCTTCCAGATGTGGGCGTACCAATGAAAGATCCGGGACAACAATCGCATGACGTGCTGAGCCATAGAGCGCAGAGAAATAAGGTGCATCATCAATGGTGATGTCGTCATAAATTTCTGACAACAAAACACCACCGAAACGCTCCGCCAGAGCCAGCAAGCGGCTGTCTTCCGCTCCACTGGGTTGGCTCAGCTGTTCAATCTGTTTTTCCAGTTCACGTTTCTGTGTCGAGACATTATCACGTTCAACAGTGATTTCACGTTCCTGCTCCAGCAATTGCTGCATATATTCCGTAACATCATTGCTGTTTTCGAAATTTTCACCGCTCTGCTCGCAAAGCTGGTCCAGTGTTTCCTGTGCTGCCAGCCAGACTGGCGCACGGCTAGTCAGCGCCTGTATTTTCTGTTTGAGCTGTTCGAGTTCCTGACGCACCTGCATGCGAGATTCACCGCTTTCATTAGCAGTCAGGCTTAATTCTTCCAGCTGAGCTTCTAACTCACCCTGCAACATTTCCAGATCTTCTGGCTGATATTGCTGCTGATGGCGCTTACAGAATTCTTCCAGCATGCGTTCTGCATTTTGCTGACTGTTAAGACGCTGTTCCAGCTCAGCCAACTGAATACGTAGCGGTTGAACACGGTCTGACAGATGGCGTTGAGATGACCATTCACGCAATACTTCACGGGCACTGTGCCATGCTTCACTACGGCTGACTTCACCAACAATATTTTTCACCAGTTGATAAGCCTGCTCAAACTGACTATGAGCAGCATCAGCCACACTGAGTTTTTGTTCCAGTGCTAACAGGATTTCGGTTGCCTGTTGTTCTTTGGCCTGATAAGTCTCCTGCCATTCATCAGCATTCTCTGCCGATAATTCAGGAAGCTGGCAAAGCTCACGAGCTCGCTCCAGCGCTTGCAGTGCCTGTTGATACTGAATAGCACGGGTCTGCTGAACATCCAGTGCCTGCTGATAATCAGCAAGCTGACTTTTTAATTCATCAACTTCCTGCTCTGCGGCTTCAGACGTAACTTCATATTCCGCCTGCATCTCTTTCGCTTCTTCAACGACTTCAGTCTGTTCTTCCAGTCGATAAGTCAGCTCTTCGATATCAGCCTGATAACGGTCAATTTTTTCCTGCTGACGCATGGCTGTCTGAACCAGATTCAAATGATCGCTGGCTGCCTGATAATCCATTTCCAAATCAGAGGATGCGCCACTTTGTTCTGTCAGTTCCCGCGCCATTTCTACATGGCGGTATTGTTCCGTCACCAATTGCCGCCGACTGCCAAACAATTCACTGCGTAAAGCCAGCGCCTCATCCAGATGAAGGCGACGTTCATTGGCATGGCGCATATAATCAGCAGAAACATAAGCTGTCGCTTCGGTAATGAGATGCTTAAACAGGTCACGGTCAGATTGAGTAACGCGGATAGCTTCCAGTGTGATGCGGTTTTCACGCAGAGCGGCTTCCATATCCTGGAATGCTTTTCTGACGCCGCTATTTTCTGGTAATAGGTAGTCACGCAATGAACGTGTAATCGCGCTGGAAATACCGCCATATAACGATGCTTCTATCAGGCGATAAAACTTGCTGCGATCACTGGCAGAACGTAAGCGTTTCGGGATCACCCCCAAATCAAACATCAGAGCATGGTAATCAGTGATGGAATTAAATTGTTTGAACTGAACACCATCCATTTCTTCGGCGCGCTCTTTCAGTTCATTCAGTGGCAGAACCCGCGCCTGACGCTCGTTGATATTTTCAGTCAATAGTTGTGTTGGCTGTATTGAAGCAGGGACACCCTGAATCATGAAGGGCTTGATATCAACTTTTCGGTCTCGCCCTGCGATTTGTTGTAAGCGTACACCAGCAATAATTCTCTGGTGGCGGGAATTGACCACGTCCAGCGTAGAATAGCAGACACCAGCCCGCAGTTTACCGTGCAGGCCTTTATCACGGGAGCCACTGGTTGCACCTGCTTCCGTCGTATTACGGAAATGCAGTAGTGTTAAATCCGGAATTAATGCGGTGACAAATGCCGCCATCGTGGTGGATTTACCCGCGCCATTACCCCCGGATAAAGTCGTTACCAGTTCATCAAGATCAAATGTTCTGGCAAAAAAACCGTTCCAGTTAACGAGTGTCAGTGAGCGAAATTTACCGCGTTCAATCATGACTGTTCATCCTCCGCACCTGCTGCTGAATCTGTTGGTGCTTCTTCGTGTTCATTACCTTCCTGCGATAAACTGCTCTCCACTGGCAATGCTTCTCCATCACGGATCATCCGTAACTGAGCTTCACGTGGATCATCACCGCTACGTACATCTGCACCGAAACGAAATACTGCTTCGGTAATCATAAATTTATTACTGTCATTTTGTAGGAAATAGGCCATCCCCAAACGACGCAGGCGGTTCAGGGAAGTGCGTACTTTTTCCTGTAGTTTTTGTTTATCCAAATCTGAACCGGTTGAACGCTGATTCACCAATTTCATCAGCCTGTTTTCATCAGCCAGTGACAACAGCTCTTCATGCAGTTCCTGAAAAGTGAATATCCCCTGATTAGATAAGCGCTCCGGGCTGAGATAGAGGTAACACAGAATTTTACCCACCATCATGTCCAGCTCAGATAAAACAGAGCGGGAAATCAGCGTATTTGAACGCGGCCGTAGGTAGAAAAAACCTTCTGGTGCACGGATCAGTTCGACGTTATAACGTGAGTAAAATGTTTCCAGTTCTTCCTGAAAATCCATCAGAAAAGCATGATTATCAAGATCATCCATTCCAATATGACGCCCTGAGCGAAGCTGGCTGTCTAATTCTGGAAAAAGTGTGTTGGATAATGCCTGAGCCAGTTTAACTGGCATAAATTGTTCAATATGTGTCGATGACATGTGCCTGCACCTTGGCTCCGTAATCATTAATCGCTAACCATTCCGCTGGCAACCCAGAGAAATCTGCTTCTGCAACGCCCAGTCGTACTGCCTGATCCACCAGAATACGTGCAACATCAAAATGACGTTTGTGTGGATATTTGGCAAGGTAATCACGCAATACAGCGCCCAAATCCAGAGGGAGTTTGGCCTGTTGGTAAATCGCCAGTGCCTGTTCTACCATTTCCGCCAGTTGCTCGTGAATTTCATTAAATTCTTCGTATTCCATCTCTGGTGGTAATTCACCCATGACTTCTTCATTGCGTAATGTCAGTTCTTCATCACGCATATCCAGCAGACGCTCTGCACTGGCAACATTCAGCACCCACGGGTTATCGAAGTAATTCTGGATAGACTGGCGGAGACGCTGAGCAAAAATGCGGTTCTTATCCATATCAATCGCTGTTCGGATGAACTTGTGAACATGTCGGTCGTAACCGATCCAGAGATCGATGGATTGCTGTCCCCAGCTAATAATACGGTCGAGTTTATTTTGTAAATCAAAAACCAGCTTATCCACTAGCTCAGAACCGCCACTCATCATGTTGGCATCCTGGATCCGCAGCAGATTGGCCTGTAATTTGTCGCCCGCTGCCTCCAGAGTATCCTGGAGCTCCCGCAGAGTTCCGGAGGTTTCGGACAATAATTGCTCACAATTCGCTATAGCAGCCTGCCAGTCCTGATTGAGCAAGGCTGCAATATCTGCTTTTACACTGTTTTGCTGCTCATCCATGATGCGCTGTGACAGATCAATACTGTCAAAAATTTCAGCCACCGAATATTTAAGAGGAGCAAATACATTGCGATGCCAGTGAAATTCATCACCACCTTCTTCAGCCGCTTCGGCCGCACGGTGTAGTTCATTGGCAACAATAGAAAGCTGCATAGAAAGACGCAACGTGGAAAATTCACGCTGACGAATATAGTAGTCGCTAATGCCAATACCTAATGGGGTTAAACGATAGATAGCGCTACCATCCGCCAGTTCACTGGTAAAACGGTTAAGTAGCTTTTGCCTTACCATATCGTTAATTGCATTATTTGCCCTGACCGCTACGGCTTCTGAAGTCTGCTCAAAACCTTTACAGACCTCCCGGAAAGCATCAATCAACTCTCCTTCACTCATTTCACCATCAAGACGTTCATTGTTCAGTACGGCAATTGCCATTAAAAAAGCCAACCGCTCCGGTGGCAACGAAATGGAAAAATCATTCTTTCTGGCCCAGGACACAAGTTCAGGAACAGTCTGGGAATATTCACTCATAATTCGCTCTTTAAGGTAGGCTTACGTGCCGTCACATGAATATAGCGCCCAAGGCTAATATAAGGCTCTTGTCTACAATAACGCTGTTCAAGCTCAAGCAGCGCCGGAAAATCTGTATTTTGCAATTGGCGGCTTTGCAGGTAGTCGTGAAAGACCCTGACTCCAGTTTTACCCACTATTTCCATATTAAGTTCAGTGAGCCATTGATATACCTGTTCAGGTATTAATGGATTCTGTGGCGATAGGGAACGTTTCCGGCGACGCTGAATATTTGGCGTTGCTAAATGAAAATTACCCAGAATGGCATTACGCATAACCAGCCCATTAGCATTATAAAACATTAATGAGAGTGCACCACCGGGCGTAATAATATCACCCAATATTTCTATCACATCTTTTTGATCGGTGATCCATTCCAATACCGCATGGAACAGGATTAGATCAACAGGCTGAGTAATATGTTGGTGAATATCCTGTACCGGGCTCTGAATAAACTGCATCTGCTGAAGAACTCCCCGCTCTTCAGCGTTGCTTTTTGCCCGTTGGATCATTTCTTCGGAAAGGTCACATAATATAACCTGATGACCTAATTCAGCGAGCTGACAGGCCATATTCCCTTCACCGCCCCCTGCATCCAAAATACGCAAAGATCGTTGAGGCAAATGATTCAGCAATTCTTCGATATCCTGCCAGACAACGGCCTGTCTGATTTTACCTTTGGTGGTGCCGTAAATATTACGCGAAAATTTGTCTGCAATATCATCGAAATTGCGATCCCGCATGAAAAAACGCCTCATTAATAAACTAAGCTTTATGTATCTATTGAGTATTTATAGAGTCTATCGAGTAGAGATAGTGTCTAGTGCTATTTTTACTACCGTTATTCTGGCACAGTAATCGGTAAATTCACTACTTTTACCCTTGAATTTACCCCTGTGCGGTGATAATTCAATCAGATTAAGGCCAGTTGATGCTATTTCTGCTAAAAAAATACGTTGGTGCGCTATTAATGCCGCTCCCTTTAATCATTTTAATCGCTTTCGTCGCTTTATTCCTGCTATGGTTTACCCGATGGCAAAAAACAGGGAAAATAATTCTTTCACTAAGCTGGCTTACCCTGCTTTTATTGAGTTTACAGCCTGTTGCAGATAACTTACTACTCCCTGTCGAAGGAAAATATACTCAACGTTACGAGCCAGATGCGATACACGCGCCTGCGGTAAAATACATTGTTGTTCTTGGCGGCGGCTTCACTTATAACCCGGAATGGGCACCCAGTGCCAACCTTATCAGCAATAGCCTGCCCAGAGTAACCGAAGGTATCCGCTTATATCGCCTTAACCCCGGCGCTAAAATGATTTTTACTGGTGGTAAGGGGGTTAATTCAATCAGCAGTGCTGAAATCGCGGCTATGGTAGCACAATCACTGGGGGTTCCTGTAGCTGACACGATAGCATTAAAAAATCCGCTGGATACAGAGGAAGAAGCAGCCGAAGTCGAAAAGGTTATTGGTCAGCAACCTTTTATTCTGGTTACATCCGCAAACCATATGGCCCGTTCACTGAAATTCTTTGAACAACGTGGTATGCACCCTATTCCCGGCCCGGCAAATCAGCTGGCAGTAACAACGCCACTGTATAACTGGGAAAAATATATTCCGTCACCCCATTATTTTTCTCACACGGAGCGGGCATGGTATGAAACTCTGGGTAGTATCTGGCAGGCAATTAAACCTTCCGGTACAGATAAAGGTGAAAAGAGTGAAAGTGGGAATTAATGATACGGGTTGTTACTGAGTAGCCGGAAAAAATTAGGTGAACTTAATCGCCTAATTGCTATGAATCTGTTTTGTTATTGTTTATACCAATCAAACTTCAAGATGCGTGTTATATCTCCCCGCGAAGCGGGGGAGATATAAGGCTTTTCATAGTATTGCTGATTGCAACTTGAAGTTAAAAAAGTATATATCAGGCTGCAAAAGTTTTTCTGACTGCTTCCAGATCTTCCGGGGTGTCGACTCCAGCGCCCGGAGCCTGTAATGCCTTCGCTACATGAATTTTTTCCCCATACCAAAGTACTCGTAGTTGTTCGAGCATTTCGATATTTTCCAGTGGGCTGGGTTCCCACTGCACATAGCGGCGTATAAACCCGGCTCTGTATGCATAAATCCCAATATGGCGCAGGAAATTATCTCCGATAGTCTCTTTAGACTGCATAAAACGATCCCGCTCCCACGGAATAGTTGCACGAGAAAAATAGAGAGCATAACCCTGTGCATCCATGACCACTTTTACGGCATTCGGATTAAATGCTTCTTCAGCATTCTGGATCTGAACGGCGAGTGTTGCCATACCTGCATCACTCCCAGCCAGATTATCAGCAACCTGCTTGATGATTTGCTCAGGAATAAGTGGCTCATCACCCTGAACATTGACAATAATTTCATCATCAGAGAATTGGTATTTATCAATAACCTCTGCCAGACGCTCTGTGCCTGAATGATGATTTTCACTGGTCATACAGGCTTCACCACCCGCAGCAGTGACTGCATCAAAAACAGCCTGATTATCTGTGGCTACAATCACGCGACCGGCACCGGAACGGATAGCACGCTCCATAACCCGCACAATCATCGGCTTACCATGAATATCAGCTAACGGCTTTCCGGGCAGGCGGGATGAAGCAAAACGTGCGGGGATAATGACTGTAAACATAAATTATTTCTTTTCCTCTGTTGGTAAAGCACGTGCTTCATGCTCCAGCAGTACAGGAATGCCATCACGGAAAGGAAAAGCGAGACGGTCAATTTTGCAAATCAGCTCAAAGTTTTCTTTATCGTAACTGAGTTTGCCATGACATACCGGACAAGCGATGATTTCGAGTAAACGGTGATCCATACATCCCCCAAATGACGGGTTTTTGAAGTTTAATGTGGCTCAGAATACCACAAGCGATGTATCACCGTTAACTCTGTTGTTTTATTTAATATTTGCCTGACGTTACGGCGTTACCGGCAATATTCTGAGCTTCATGGAATAATAGGCTCAAATCCGAGAATAACTGCCGTTATGTTTTGCCCTTGATCGGCTGAGGCATTAAGGCACAAATTTCATCCAGCAATTTTTCCCCCTGTACTTCAGGCAAGTGAGCTGATACAGGTAAATACCACCAATTATCCTGCGCAAACCGGGCACATTTGACAGCATCTTTTTCTGTCATCAGTAAATTCTGCCCAGTATTGGTTAAAGCTAATAGCTGTACCTTTTCATAAGCCTGATGATCAGCAAACGCATGTGTCGCCTGTAAATCCACACCTAATTGCTGCAATGCAGCAAAAAAACGAGGTGGATGACCAATCCCCGCCATTGCCATTACATCCGGAATACCGCTGACTTTTCGCTTTTCTCCGGTCAGGAGATTAACAGCAATTTCGCCTTTTAACGTCATCGGTAATTCACCAGTTTCTGCTGTTCCACCGTTAACGATAATGGTATTTACGGTATTTAATCGCCCTGAAAGCTCCCGCATCGGCCCTGCCGGTAACCAATAACCATTACCGAAACGGCGAGCACCATCAATCACAACGATTTCATAATCACGCTGTAAAGCATAATGCTGGAGACCATCATCTGTGATAACAATATCAAGGGAAGAATGCTTCAATAGTTTTTTGACTGCATCAATGCGTTTTGGCGCAACTGCAACTGGGGCACCTGTGCGGCGATGAATTAAAACCGGCTCATCACCTGCCTGGCCAGTAGTCACCTCATCAGTTACCAACAAAGGGTAATGTTCAGACTTCCCGCCATAACCACGAGAAACGACGCCTACCCGATAACCTTTCTGCTGTAAATGTTCGACCAACCAGATAACTACCGGTGTTTTTCCATTGCCTCCGGCAGTTAAATTACCGACGACGACAACAGGAACGGAGGCTTTCCACGAACGGAATAATCCTGACTTATAGCCCAGCTTACGCAAGCCACTTACCAGCCCATAAAGGGCTGATAGTGGTAATAACAGGATATAGAGCCATGAACGGCCCGACCAAATGCGCTCAATCATAGGCCAAACTGCATTCGATGAAGCTGAGCATATGCGCCATTTTTCTCTAACAGAGCGGCATGGTTGCCTCTCTCAATAATATTGCCATCTTCAATAACAATAATTTCATCAGCACTTTCAATAGTAGAAAGACGGTGTGCAATTACCAGAGAAGTTCTGTTTTTCTGCAATTCATCCAGTGCAGCCTGAATCGCGCGTTCAGATTCAGTATCCAGAGCCGAAGTAGCCTCATCCAGAATCAAGATAGGAGAGTCACGCAGTAAAGCACGGGCAATGGCAATACGCTGACGTTGCCCACCAGAAAGCAGGACGCCATTCTCACCAATCATAGTATCAAGGCCGTTATCCAGTTTCTTGATAAAGTCCATTGCGTAAGCCATTTCTGCCGCACGTTCAATTTCTTCACGACTGAACTGACCTTCGCTGGCATAAGCAATATTGTTAGCCACGGTATCATTAAACAAATGTACGTTTTGCGATACCAGCGCTATCTGATTACGTAAAGAAGACAATGTATACTCACGTAGATCATGACCATCCAGCGAAATACCCCCTTCACTGACGTCATAAAAACGTGTCAGAAGATTGGCAATCGTTGATTTACCTGAACCAGAACGCCCGACCAGAGCAATAGTTTTACCTGCCGGGACTGTCATGGAGATATTTTTCAGCGCAGGGCTCTCTTTGGTTGGATAACAGAAAGTTACATCACGGAATTCAAGATCACCTTTCGCTTTTTTAATTTCCCGTTTTCCGTCATCTTTTTCCTGCTCCATATCCAGAATGGTAAATAAAGTCTGGCAGGCAGCCATACCACGCTGGAATTGTGCATTGACATTAGTCAGTGATTTCAGCGGACGCATTAACGCAATCATGGAAGAGAATACAACTGTAATTTTACCCGCAGTCAGTGCACCCATAATTTCAGGAAAACTGGCAGCATACAGGATAAATGCCAGAGCAAATGACGCAATAATCTGGATAATAGGATCCGAAATAGAATCAGCGGAAACCATTTTCATCCCCTGCTGACGCATATGATTACTGACTTTATTAAAGCGTTTTGTTTCAACTTTCTGACCACCAAAGATTAAAACCTCTTTGTGGCCTTTCAGCATTTGTTCTGCGCTGGTTGTCACCATTCCCATACTGTTTTGCATATTTTTACTGATACGACGGAAACGTACAGAAACCAGACGGATAACTCCTGCAACAATCGGAGCAATAACAATCAGGATCAAAGATAATTCCCAACTGTAATAAAACATCAGTGCAAAAAGGCCGATAATTGATGCCCCTTCCCTGACAACTGTCACCAGTGCGCCGGAGGAGGAAGATGCAACCTGCTCTGAATCATAGGTAATACGGGAAAGTAGCGTTCCCGTAGATTGCTGGTCAAAAAAGGCGACTGGCATGCCCATCATATGGTTGAACAAACGACGGCGCATCTGCATCACAACTTTACCGGAAACCCAGGAGATACAATAACTTGATACAAACCCAGATATGCCACGCATAAGCATCAGCCCGATAACCACCAGTGGCATCCATTTCAATACACTCATGTCTGCCTTGCCAAACCCTTCATCAAGTAAAGGCTTTAACAAAGAAAGCATCAATGTATCACCGGCAGCATTTATAACTAGCGCAACCGCCGCAACTAACAACCCGGCCTTAAATGGTGTGATGATCGGCCATAGTCGGCGAAAGGTCTGCCAGGTAGAAAGGTCTTTATCATTCATTATCGAGTTACCAAAACCAAAAGAAATAGCGGCTTATTCTACTCATGATCACCGCGAATACCAAACCACTGATGATACCACCGTGACATTAACTGTTGTCGGTATCTTTCTAATTTAATGTGATCATGATAAACATAACCGGTAATCTGGCCTGAAACTGCTGTGCTATTCCATTGAATTCCGACATTTTTATAGCGGTCCTTTACTTTTATTGAAGGAAGTTTCCAGGGACTGTAGCGAGCTACTGAAGTTAAAGCATATTCAGGCCTGACTTTGCGTATAAATGCCGCTGTGGAGGAAGTATTACTCCCATGATGGGGAACCTGTAAGACAGTCGAATTAAGATTTTCCTTTTCAAGCCCGATCAACTGATATTCCGCCTGTTTCTCCAAATCACCTGTTAATAATAAACTATACTTGCCATCATCAATGCGGATAACACAAGATTGATTATTACCCACATTTTCTGCCTTTTCCGGAGGCCAGAGAACCCGGAAAGTTAATCCCTGCCATATCCATTGCTCACCACGAACACAGGGTAAATGCTCTGATTTACTGGAAGAGCTGCGAATATGAATATCCGGATTTTTTTCGATTAAATATTCCACTCCTCCCGTATGATCCAGATGATCATGGCTCAGGATAATTTGTTCAGGAGTTAGTTGATGCCAACGCAGGTAAGGCTGGATAACTTTTTCCGCCATACTTCCCGTCTCCCAGCGGTTTCCTGTATCGAATAAAATCGCCTTTCCTCCTTTATCAATAACAATAGCCAAACCATGACCAACATCCAACATGGAAAAGCGCCATAGGTATTCATCATCACGCTTAAAATAACAGATCGTTATTCCGGCAAAAGCACATAACAACCCTATATATGATTTCCACCAGCCAAAACGCCAAATAACAACGGACATCCAGCCGGCAAAAGTGATGAAGAAAGGGATATGGCCTGTTTCAGTCCATGAATGAACAAACGCAGGCAAAGGCATTAAAGCAACGGAAATAGTGTAATCAACCAATTGCCAGAAAAATGGCTGAAGAAACTGGCTAAAAGGTAATAAAACGCTCAATAATATCAACATGATCAGTGGAACTGTCAGAAAAGAGATTATCGGGACAGCCCATAAATTCGCAATTAATGATGCAATATTGATCCCCTGAAATAGCAAAAGTTGCAACGGCATTAACATAAGCATCATTCCCGATTGCATATGTAATCCACGCAACCAGACCCAGCGCCATCCATAACGGACCCTTTCAGGCAAAGGCATCCAATGAAACCAGAATAACAGTGCTACAACTGCAAAAAATGAAAGCCAAAAGCTGTCAGAAAGGATTGCCAGTGGGTCAAAAAGTAAAATCAGCGCAGCACTCCATAAAACCCACTGCCATGAAAAACAAAAATGATTCCTGCAACGCAAATAAATCCAGACTGTTAACCCTAACATTGCCCGGATAGCCGGAAGCCCCCAGCCGGAAAGCCATCCATATAACATTGCCGTTAGCCACCCGAAAAGAAGCGGGAAACGAAATCCAACCCACGGTGCGGGAAGCAAGAACTGAATTCCCCTGGCAAAAGCCCAGCCAAATAAACTAGCTATCGCAACATGTAACCCTGAAATCGCCATCAAATGCGCAATTCCCGTTTGTTGTAACAATAACCGAGTTTGTTTATCCAGCCATGCTCTTTCGCCAAATGTAAGCGCAAGAGCAATACCAGAATGTTTCAGAAAGTGTATTTCCGGGATCAGTTTATAGATTAACCTCTGTCTTACACTGCAATTATCATCCAATAAATTCGCTTTAGTAATTTTGCCATTAAGCGGCTGGCGGATTGATAGCGCATAACGCTGGCTGTCATAACTTCCTTGATTTAATTGGGCATGAACAGCTCTGAGTTTCATTGTGACCAACCACTTTTGCCCAGCACAAAGTGGTGTTGGAAAATTTTGCGATATTGAAGGATCCCACAAAACTGAGGCATATAAAGCAGGAAAAATATATTTTCCCTCACTCTCAATTAACCTAACCCTATAACGCGGTTTCTCATCTCTATCTGTTTCATTTAATGAAACGCTATCAACCATAATAACTACTGATCTTGTCGCATCGCTAAAATAGGTTATTTGATCCAGAATTTGGTGACCATTCCAACATCCCCAAAGTAATCCCCATAATATCAGCGAAATAAGTCGGCCTAATTTATAAGAAATCAGCCATAAAACAATTGCGGCTATGGATAAGAGCAATATTTCTCGTGGTTGAGGTAATTCTGGCAGTAATAAAAGAGGGAGCATTCCCAATACAACGGCTATAGCTGCTTGGTTTAGGCTGATAATAGATAATGGTTTTCTCCAGATAGAAAAAAGTGGAGAAAAAAGAAACTGAAGAGCCTGCTGCATCCGTATCTGTCCCTGCATTTAAATTCCATTTATGCGGAAAAGACTATTCGATGGTAGGTAATACTGCCAGTCAGATAAAGTTTATTTTGGAAACACTTCGCAAGTTAATTTCAAATGAAAGAACATACATGAAGAAGATGAGAGAATTATCGCAAAAACAAAAAATAATAAAAAAGAACGGCACCCTAAGGTGCCGTAGCAATTAAGTAATAACTTTTATCTTAGCTGTCGCCATAGATATTCACGCGGTCGCGTAATTCTTTACCTGGCTTAAAGTGAGGAACGTATTTACCGTCCAATTCGACTTTATCACCTGTTTTTGGATTACGACCCACACGCGGAGCTCGGTAGTGAAGAGAAAAGCTGCCGAACCCGCGAACTTCAATACGTTCACCGGAGGCCAGAGTTTCTGCCATATGATCAAGCATTTCTTTCACTGCATCTTCAACGGCTTTAGCCGGCATATGAGATTGTTGCTCAGCAAGTCTTTCAATTAATTCAGACTTGGTCATGGTACCTCCCTAAACTACCGTGTTCGGGTAATATTATCGTAACCGAAAATATTACCCGCCGTTATTGACTTAGATTATTCGCCTTTAGCTGCTTTGAAAGCTTCAGCCATTGCGTTGTTAGCAAAGTTTGCGTCTTCTTGCTTGTTCACAGAAGCGATAGCGTCTTTTTCATCAGCTTCGTCTTTCGCACGAACAGACAGGTTGATTACGCGGTTTTTGCGATCAACACCAACGTATTTAGCTTCAACTGCATCGCCAACGTTCAGAACTTGAGTTGCATCTTCAACGCGGTCACGAGAAGCTTCTGATGCACGCAGGTAACCTTCAACGCCGTCAGCTAATTCAACTGTAGCACCTTTTGCATCAACAGCAGTTACTTTACCGTTAACAATAGCACCTTTCTTGTTTACAGACAGGTAGTTATTGAATGGATCTTCTGCCAGTTGTTTGATGCCCAGAGAGATACGCTCACGCTCTGCATCTACTTGCAGAACTACAGCAGCAATTTCGTCGCCTTTTTTGTATTCACGAACTGCTTCTTCGCCTGCAACGTTCCAGGAGATGTCAGACAGGTGAACCAGACCGTCGATGCCGCCGTCCAGACCGATGAAGATACCGAAGTCAGTGATTGACTTGATTTTACCTTCAACACGATCATTTTTGTTGTGAGTTTCAGCAAATTGCTGCCAAGGGTTGGATTTACACTGTTTCAGACCCAGGGAGATACGACGACGTTCTTCATCGATATCCAGAACCATAACTTCCACAACATCACCAACGTTAACAACTTTGGATGGGTGGATGTTTTTGTTAGTCCAGTCCATTTCTGAAACGTGTACCAGACCTTCAACGCCTTCTTCGATTTCAACGAAGCAGCCGTAGTCAGTCAGATTAGTTACGCGACCAGTCAGTCGAGTACTTTCTGGGTAACGCTTAGCGATTGCTACCCATGGATCTTCACCCAGTTGTTTCAGACCCAGAGATACGCGAGTACGCTCACGGTCGAACTTCAGTACTTTAACTGTGATTTCATCGCCCACATTGACGATTTCGCTTGGGTGTTTAACACGTTTCCAAGCCATATCAGTAATGTGCAGCAGGCCATCAACGCCGCCCAGATCAACGAATGCACCGTAGTCAGTCAGGTTCTTAACGATACCTTTAACTTCCATGCCTTCTTGCAGGTTTTCCAGCAGCTGATCACGCTCTGCACTGTTTTCAGATTCGATAACAGCACGACGGGAAACAACTACGTTATTGCGTTTCTGATCCAGCTTGATGACTTTGAACTCAAGCTCTTTGCCTTCAAGGTGAGCAGTATCGCGAACTGGACGAACGTCAACCAGTGAACCTGGCAGGAACGCACGGATACCGTTCAGTTCTACAGTGAAGCCGCCTTTTACTTTACCGTTGATAATACCAGTAACAGTTTCAGCTTCTTCGTATGCTTTTTCCAGCATCAGCCATGCTTCATGACGTTTCGCTTTTTCACGGGACAGGATAGTCTCACCGAAACCATCTTCTACCGCATCCAGAGCTACGTCGATTTCATCGCCAACCTGGATTTCCAGCTCGCCCTGAGCGTTTTTGAATTGCTCTACAGGAATCGCAGATTCTGATTTCAGACCTGCGTCGACCAATACAACGTCTTTATCGATAGCAACTACAACACCACGTACGATTGCACCTGGACGAGTTTCGATAGTCTGTAGGGATTCTTCAAAGAGTTGAGCAAAAGATTCTGTCATTTTAATGATCTTCAAGGTTTTAAATTAACGTCCATCTAGCATCCGGCCGAATGGGGTTGTTTTACATACCTCGCAACTATTCCCTGTTACAAGGTGTTTTAGTATGCCAGCATATTTCACTACTCACATACCAGAATTCTATATACATCGTCTTGATGTGCCGTTGCAATAGCATTATACGCGAAAATACGCAGATTAAACGGTTAATGCTAATGTATTTCTCGCATAATTTAGTGCCTTATCAATAACTTCTTCGATAGACATACTGGTTGAATCCAGTATTAAGGCATCCTGTGCAGGCACTAACGGCGCAACTGCCCGATTGCGATCGCGGAAATCCCGCTCCTGTATTTCGGACAAAAGGCTTTCAAAGTTAACACTAAAACCATTTTCCTGCAACTGTAACATGCGCCTGCGGGCACGTTCTTCCGCACTGGCGTCAAGAAAAATTTTCACGGGTGCGTCAGGAAAAACAACCGTTCCCATATCACGTCCGTCAGCAATCAGCCCCGGGAGAAGACGAAATGCCCTCTGCCGACGAAGTAATGCTTCACGTACACGAGGAAATGTTGCTGTTTGTGAAGCGGTATTACCAACCGCTTCAGTGCGGATTTCATTGCTGACATCTTCACCTTCGAGAATAACCCTGAGCCTGCCGTTTGCAGGGACAAAGCGAACATCCAGATTTGCAGCCAGAGGAACCAGTGCGTCTTCAGACTTGATATCCACCTGATGGTGAATAGCTGCCAGTGCCAGCACGCGATAAATGGCTCCTGAGTCAAGTAATTGCCAATTCAATGCCTCAGCCAGTGCCTGGCATAGAGTTCCTTTGCCAGCACCACTCGGACCATCAACGGTTATTACCGGGGCTATTATCGTCATTCATTCTCCTCCTTTTTGCTTTGCATGGCGCTTGTCGGCTCTTTTCTACACAGAACATTTCCCTATACAGAAAACAGGTCACTCACCTAATGCAGAACACTGCTCAATAAGTGAGCAGCAGAAATATGAGCTTATTATACCTACTCGGAGAATGAGTGGAATAAATACATCATCATTAATCAACAATTTTCACTAGGAGTATCACTGATAGATTTAAGTTGCTTAAAATAATCGGGGAATGTCTTGGCTGTACAGCCGGGATCAAGGATCGTCACAGGGGTATCTGAAAGAGCCACTAATGAAAAACACATTGCTACCCGGTGATCATTGTAGGTTTCAATTTCCGCATGGTTAAGTTTTGCTGGTGGAATAATGCGAATGTAATCATGCCCTTCTTCTACTTCAGCTCCCACTTTACGTAGTTCTGTTGCCATCGCATTAAGACGATCAGTCTCTTTTACCCGCCAGTTATAGATATTGCGGATGACTGTTTCACCTTTAGCAAACAATGCCGTTGTCGCGATAGTCATGGCCGCATCAGGAATGGCATTCATATCCATATCGATACCAGTCAGTGTGCCACGTTCACATTCTACAAAATCATCTTCCTTACGTATGATCGCGCCCATCTTTTCCAGAACATCGGCAAATTTTGTATCACCCTGTAAACTGTTTTTACCAATACCTGTAACACGCACGGTTCCGCCTTTAATTGCTGCGGCAGCAAGAAAATATGATGCGGAAGAAGCATCACCTTCAACCAGATAGCGCCCGGGAGACTGGTACTTCTGTTGCCCTTTGATCCGAAAAACCTGATAGTGATCATTTTCTACAGTTACCCCGAAACTGTTCATTAATGCCAGCGTAATATCAATGTATGGTTTAGAAACCAAATCTCCTTTGATATCAATTTCGCTATCATTTAATGCTAAAGGAGCGGCCATCAGTAATGCGGTCAGGAATTGACTGGAAACACTGCCATCAACAGTCACTTTTCCACCTGAAAAGCCACCTCTAATTCGCACTGGTGGGTAATTTTCCTGCTCAAGATAGTCAATTTTTGCCCCAGCCTGACATAAAGCATCCACTAAATGACCAATCGGACGCTCTTTCATCCGTGGCTCACCGGTTAACACTACGTCATTATTTCCGAGACACAATGCCGCAGCCAGTGGACGTATCGCTGTTCCTGCATTTCCCAAAAACAGTTCCAGCCCATTTTTATCGGTTATTACTCCACCAATACCATCAACCTCACAGGTAGTACGATCTTCAGACAACCGATAGGAAATACCCAGCACTGTTAACGCATTGAGCATATGGCGAATATCATCACTGTCCAATAAATTGGTCAGGCATGTTGTTCCCTGAGCAAGAGCAGCAAGTAACAACGCACGATTGGAAACACTTTTAGAGCCGGGTAAGTTAATAGTTCCATGAATGTGAGAGATGGGTTGTAACGTCAGGGATTGCATAAACGGCAGGATCTCCGGTTGGTAATTCTTGTATTTTTAATTAGTTATCGATTTAAAAGATTCATATCGGGGGATTCATCCCCCCGATAAAGAAAATCATTATGCATTACGGCGTTCAAAATCAGCCATAAACTCAACCAATGCCAGTACCCCTTCATGAGGCATCGCATTATAAATTGAAGCTCTGGCACCTCCGGCAACTTTGTGCCCTTTCAATGCATGCAAACCATGCGCATAGGCTTCTTCTAAAAACTTACCGTCGAGAGCAGGATTAGCTAACTGGAAAGGGACATTCATAATAGAGCGGTTTTGTGGCGCAACACCGTTGATATAAAAATCACTGTTATCAATCGCCTGATACAGAGATTTCGCTTTGGCATGATTGCGTTTCTTGATTTCTTGTAATCCACCCTGCTCTTTCAGCCACTTGAACACCATACCGGAAAGATACCATGCAAATGTTGGTGGTGTGTTATACATAGAATCGTTGTTCACCTGCACAGTGTAATCCAGAATGGATGGCGTGTGCTTATGGGCCTTATTCAATAAATCTTCACGAATAATAACGACGGTAATCCCTGCCGGACCAATGTTTTTCTGGGCACCTGCATAAATAACACCATAGCGGCTTACATCAATGGGTGCGGAAAGAATGGTTGAAGAATAATCAGCAACAACAATTTTATCATCACCAAAATCAGGCTCTTCAAAAATAGCAATACCACCAATGGTTTCATTAGGGCAATAATGCACATAGGCTGCATCATTACTCAAATCCCATTCATTCATTGGCTTCACACTTTTAACGCCATCTGTTTCAGTAAGAATATTAATGACATTGGGTGTGCAATATTTTGCAGCTTCTTTAGCTGCGCTTTCTGCCCAATAACCGCCAACGATATAGTCTGCTGACGTTTTATCACCAAGCAGATTTAATGGTAGAGCTGAAAATTGACCACGGGCACCACCATGACAGAACAGGACTTTGTAATTTTCAGGTATCGATAATAAATCCCGGAGATCTTTTTCTGCTTCAGACGCAACCGACATAAACTCTTTACTGCGATGACTGATTTCCATAACGGATGTTCCCAGTCCATGCCAGTTACAAAGTTCCTGCTCTGCACGACGTAATACTTCTGCTGGTAACATGGCTGGACCAGCACTGAAATTATATACCTGACTCATTAACTCCACCCTATCATTACGGATACAATAAAATCGGATGTATTGGTTTTATCACTCCCGCTCTACCTCTGCAATGGTTATTACTAGATTGTTACCAACGGCTACCGGGGATTCTCTCCCTTGCTCATGCAATACATCTTGAACACATTGTTTATACTCAAAAACTCAGGAATTAAATAAAATACATTCAACTATTACTCCGAAATACTATCGTTCTGATTATATAAACCCAGCCTATTTAAATAAGAACATTACTATCAAATTATATGTAACACGGGCTTAAATTAATCATAATAAAATATCAATTAGGCATACTCTGTTAATCTGAGATAATTAAAAATAAACCACATGTTTTATTAAGTTAAAATATAAACTTTCTTTTTGGCTCTATATACAATGAGAAGAAAACATATTTAAAATAACAAAAACAATAACCTTATAATTCCTACGTTATAAAAAATTCAACACATTAATGAAGGACATTAAAAAACAGAAAGACGCCTAAAAGCGCCTTTCTGTATATTTAATTCAGGAATTAATATTTAGAAAACATTTCCTGAATTTTTGCTGTGTCAGCAGTCTGAGTCAGAGCCAATTGCAGAAGAACGCGAGCTTTCTGCGGGTTCAGGCGTTCTGATGCAACAAAACCGTATTTGCTATCATTGACTTCAGCATTCTGAGTAGTGAAACCGAAAGGAATACGGCTGGAACGAACAACAACAACACCATCTTTAGCTGCTTGTGACAGAGAGTCCAGAATAGACTTATAGATGTTACCGTTACCAACACCAGCACTGATAATACCTTTATAACCATTCTCTACAAATGCTTTAACCGGCAAATCGGAAGCATTAGAGTAGTTATACACAATACCTACTTTTGGCAGTTCAGTCAGTTTGCTAACATCAAAAACAGCTTTATCTGCTTTCACTGGTGCTGCAGAGTAGTAGTTTACTTTACCGTTATGAATGAAGCCTTGTGGGCCTGCGTTCACTGCCTGGAAAGCCTGAACTTCAGTTGTGCTCAGTTTACCGATGTCACGTCCATGAATTACAGAATCATTCATAGCAAGTAAAACACCACGGTTTGCAGAATCTTTATCTGACGCTACAACAACAGCATTATAGAGGTTCAATGGACCATCAGCACCCAGAGCTGTTGATGGACGCATTGCGCCAACCATTACGATAGGTTTATGACACTGAGTGGTCAGATCGAGAAAATAAGCAGTTTCTTCCATGGTATCAGTACCGTGGGTGATGACAAAACCGTCAGTTTTATCACAGTCTGCATTGATCTTTTTCGCCAGAGTCAGCCAAACCTGATCGTTCATGTCCTGAGAACCGATGCTAACAACCTGCTCGCCTTGCAGATTAGCAATATTTTTGATAGCAGGAACAGCATTCAGCAATGAATCAACACCGACTTGACCCGCAGTGTAGCTGGATTTAGTTGCAGACTCACCACCACCAGCGATTGTGCCACCCGTTGCCAGAACAGTAATGTTTGGCAGTGCAAATGCAGAACCGCTGACTAAAGCCAAAAAGCTGGCTATTGCTGTTTTTTTAATACTTTTCATCATTCAACCTCTTGTAAAAAAAGCTATTCTAGTATGTATTGGGGAAATAAATAAACTCTAATTAACAATAATTTTTGGGAATTAAATAGAGGAGACAAAAAAAACGCCGTATGATATGTAACTCTTTACAGAAATCAAAGTGAATAATGATGACGCAGACCTACATTCCAGGCAAAGATGCCGCATTAGAAGACTCTATTAATAATTTCCAACAGAAACTGAGCACACTGGGTTTCAATATTGAAGAAGCCTCATGGCTGAACCCTGTTCCTAATGTCTGGTCAGTACATATCCGTGATCGTGACTGCCCACTCTGTTTTACTAACGGCAAAGGAGCCAGTAAAAAAGCGGCATTGGCCTCTGCGTTAGGTGAATACTTTGAACGTCTATCAACTAACTATTTTTTCGCTGATTTTTATCTTGGTAAAGCCGTAGCTCAGGGCGATTTTGTTCATTACCCGAACGAAAAATGGTTTCCTTTACCTGAAGATGATTCCCTGCCAGCAGGTATTCTGGACGAACATCTGCACCGTTTTTATAACCCGGATAATGAACTTTATGCCAGCCAGCTGGTTGATTTACAGTCCGGGAATGAAGAACGAGGGATCTGTGCTCTGCCGTTTACCCGTCAGTCTGATCATGAAACCGTCTATATCCCAATGAACATTGTTGGGAACCTGTATGTTTCAAATGGCATGTCAGCCGGTAATACCAAGAATGAAGCCCGGGTTCAGGGGCTGTCCGAGGTATTCGAACGTTATGTGAAAAACCGCATCATCGCAGAATGCATTAGCCTGCCTGAAATCCCACAAACCGTTATGGATCGCTATCCCGGCGTTGTAGCATCAGTCAATAAATTACAGGAAGAAGGCTTCCCGCTTTATTGCTACGATGCTTCTCTGGGCGGTCAGTTCCCGGTTATCTGCGTTGTTCTGTTTAACCCGAATAACGGTACCTGTTTTGCTTCTTTTGGTGCTCACCCTGAATTTGGCGTTGCACTGGAGCGTACCGTCACTGAGCTTTTACAGGGACGCAGCCTGAAAGATCTGGATGTCTTCACAGCACCTACTTTTGATGATGAAGAAGTGTCTGAGCACACTAACCTTGAAACCCATTTCATTGACTCAAGCGGAGCAATCAGCTGGGATCTGTTCAAACAGGATGCTGATTACGAATTTGCCGACTGGAATTTCAGTGGTACAACCGAAGAAGAATTTGCAACCCTGATGGGCATTTTCAATACTCTGAGTGCCGAAGTCTATATTGCTGACTATGAGCATCTTGGTGTTTATGCCTGCCGTATTCTGGTACCGGGGATGTCAGATATTTATCCGGTTGAAGATTTGCACATTGCTAATAATACGATGGGAACTCACCTGCGTGATACCATTCTGGCCTTACCGGATAGCCAGTGGCAGCCTGAAGAGTATCTGGCGTTTCTTGAGCAGATAGACGAAGAAGGGCTGGATGATTTTACCCGTGTTCGCGAATTGTTAGGGATCGCCTCAGGTAAAGATAATGGCTGGAGCAATTTAAGGATTGGTGAACTGAAATCTATGCTGGCGCTGGCTGGTAATGATCTGGAGCAAGCTCTGATCTGGGTTGAGTGGACACAAGATTTCAACTCTTCTGTCTTCACCGCCGAAAGAGCAAATTATTATCGCTGCCTACATACATTGCTGCTATTAACCCAGGAAGAAGATCGTAACCCAAGCCAGTATTATCAGGCATTTGTCAAAATGTATGGTCAGGATACAGTTGACGCCGCCTCTTCAGCTCTAACTGGTAAAAATTGTTTCCACGGGCTGTGGTCTGTCGATTCAGAATTAAAAGCATTACCCGCTCATCAGGCATTATTAAATGCTTATGAAAAACTACAAAAAGCTAAACGCACTTTTTGGTGTAAATAATCTGAAATATATAAACTGTTAAATTAATGCTTATTAATTAACAAAAGTAAAAATCAGGTTAAATTGAATTTTATTTAAAATAACAAATAAATGACAATTTAACCTGTTATTTTACCTTTCGTCTATTTCACACCAAATTCCTTATATAAAATTTTTTTATAAATTTTAAAAAATATTTTTAATTTAAAAATCAATTTGTTAGAATCGAAAAACGTTATTTAGCTGGTCATATATCACTGAACTTTCAATTTAATATGATCTATATCAAATTCATGTCAGTGTCCGTTTGTTACTATCATTACGTGCTATAATTAACCTAAGATAAAGAGAGTGTTAGTATGAAAACTGACGACACTTTTAACCTATTTCCACCTGCTGTAATGGCACAAATTGCTGATGATAGTGGTGTCTATAAAGTCAACAAAAATCCAGCAGTGACTTATTTATCAGCAATTATGGCTGGTGTATTTATTTCCATTGCATTTGTTTTTTATATTACGGCTACAACAGGAACTTCTTCTATTCCCTATGGTTTAGCAAAATTAACCGGTGGAGTATGTTTCTCTTTAGGGCTGATGCTGGTCGTCGTATTTGGTGTCGACCTCTTCACTTCCACAGTGTTAACTATTGTTTCGAAAGCAACCGGCCGTATTACCTGGTCACAAATGTTCAAAAACTGGCTGCACGTTTATATCGGTAATCTGATCGGTGCCCTGTTCTTTGTCACCTTGATGTGGCTATCAGGCCAATATGCCGTTGCCAATGGTTTCTGGGGGCTGAATGTATTACAGGTCGCTGACCACAAAATGCACCATACCTTTGTCGAGGCTTTATGTTTAGGCATTCTGGCTAACCTGATGGTATGCCTTGCCGTCTGGATGAGCTATGCAGGCCGAAGCCTTATTGATAAATTATCTGCATTAATTCTGCCAATTGGTATGTTCGTTGCCAGCGGCTTTGAACACAGCATTGCTAACATGTTTTTAATTCCTTTCGGGATTGTTATTAAAGAATTCGCTCCAACTGAGTTTTGGGAAAAAGTCGGAGCAACACCAGAGCAATTTCCCCAACTGACAATTTCAAATTTCATTACTGATAATCTGATCCCTGTAACGATAGGTAACATCATCGGCGGTTCGATATTGGTTGGGTTGACTTACTGGTTCATTTATTTACGTGGCAGCCGCTGATCTTCGTTTGCTTCCACACCCAATTTTTTACAAGTTCTACTGTTAAAAGGTAAAAATATCATGTCCGAGTTAAATGAAAAATTCTCCGTAGCATGGCAAGGCTTTAACGAGGGTAACTGGCAAAATGAAGTCAATGTTCGTGACTTTATTCAGAAAAACTATACTCCGTATGAAGGTGATGAATCATTCCTTGCGGGTGCCACAAAAGCGACAGATATTTTGTGGGAAAAAGTCATGGAAGGTATCAAAATTGAAAACCGCACTCATGCGCCGGTTGATTTTGATACTAACGTTGCGTCTACAATAACCTCCCATGATGCTGGTTATATTGAAAAAACTCTGGAACAAATTGTTGGCCTGCAAACTGAAGCGCCTCTGAAACGTGCCATTATCCCATTCGGCGGGATCAAAATGGTTGAAGGTTCCTGCAAGGCATATGATCGGGAACTTGATCCGAAACTGAAACAAATTTTTACTGAATACCGTAAAACTCACAATCAGGGTGTATTTGATGTTTATACCCCTGATATTCTGAAATGCCGCAAATCAGGTGTATTGACAGGTCTGCCAGATGCTTACGGTCGTGGTCGTATCATCGGTGATTACCGTCGTGTTGCTCTGTACGGTATTGATTTTCTGCGTGATGAAAAATATGCACAATTCACTTCATTGCAGGAAAAACTGGAAAACGGTGAAGACCTTGAAGCAACTATCCGCCTGCGTGAAGAAATTTCAGAACAGTATCGCGCTCTAGGCCAGATTAAAGAGATGGCAGCTAAATATGGCTACGATATCTCTGCCCCGGCGACTAATGCCAAAGAAGCAGTACAGTGGACTTATTTCGCTTATCTGGCGGCAGTAAAATCCCAAAATGGTGCTGCGATGTCTTTCGGTCGTGTATCCAGCTTCCTCGATATCTACATCGAGCGCGATATACATGCAGGAAAACTGACAGAGCAAGACGCACAAGAGCTGATCGACCATTTGGTCATGAAACTGCGTATGGTTCGCTTCCTGCGTACTCCAGAATACGATGAGCTGTTCTCCGGCGACCCGATTTGGGCAACTGAATCCATCGCAGGTATGGGACTGGACGGTCGTACTCTTGTTACCAAAAACAGTTTCCGTTTCCTGAATACCCTGTACACAATGGGACCATCTCCGGAACCTAACATGACCATCCTGTGGTCTGAAAAACTGCCTGCTAATTTCAAAAAATACGCGGCAAAAGTATCCATTGATACTTCATCTCTGCAATATGAAAACGATGACCTGATGCGTCCTGATTTCAGCAGCGATGACTATGCTATTGCATGCTGTGTCAGCCCGATGATTGTTGGTAAACAAATGCAGTTCTTCGGTGCCCGCGCAAACCTGGCAAAAACCATGCTGTATGCCATCAACGGCGGTATGGATGAAAAACTGAAAATGCAGGTTGGTCCAAAAGAAGAGCCAATAAAAGATGACGTTTTGGATTATGACACCGTCACCGAACGTATGGATCACTTTATGGACTGGCTGGCAAAACAGTATGTCACCGCGCTGAATATCATCCACTATATGCATGATAAATACAGCTATGAAGCTTCTTTAATGGCACTTCATGATCGTGATGTTCACCGTACGATGGCATGTGGTATTGCAGGATTATCTGTAGCAGCTGATTCTTTGTCCGCGATCAAATATGCAAAAGTAACCCCAATCCGTGACGAAAACGGTCTGGCTGTTGATTTCAAAATTGAAGGTGAATATCCACAGTTTGGTAATAATGACGCGCGTGTTGATGATATCGCTTGTGATTTGGTTGAACGCTTCATGAAGAAAATTCAGAAGTTACAAACCTATCGCAATGCAACTCCAACTCAGTCTGTGTTAACTATTACTTCTAACGTTGTTTATGGTAAAAAAACCGGTAACACGCCAGATGGACGTCGTGCAGGTGCACCATTCGGTCCGGGTGCTAACCCAATGCATGGCCGTGACCAGAAAGGGGCAATTGCTTCACTGACTTCAGTGGCTAAACTGCCATTTGCTTACGCAAAAGATGGTATTTCTTATACCTTCTCCATCGTGCCTAATGCGTTAGGTAAAAATGATGACGTGCGCAGAGCCAACTTGGCAGCTCTGATGGATGGTTATTTCCATCATGAAGCCAGCAATATTGAAGGTGGCCAACACCTGAATGTTAACGTCATGAACCGCGAGATGTTACTGGATGCTATGGAAAATCCTGAGAAATATCCTCAATTGACAATCCGTGTATCCGGCTATGCTGTACGCTTTAACTCTCTGACTAAAGAACAGCAACAGGATGTTATTACCCGTACATTTACCCAGACAATGTAAACATCCTGCTGTGTATTACCTCAAAAATGTCATTGTTTTAATAAGACAATTTTGATGAAATGAAACAGCATACACTTCAAGGCCCCTTTGCAATAGGGGCCTTTACTATCCTGTCAGTTTTTGGAGAGATCTTCCCATGCCCGTACTTGGCCGTATCCACTCTTTTGAATCCTGCGGAACCGTTGATGGCCCGGGTATTCGTTTTATTGTATTTTTTCAGGGTTGCCTGATGCGTTGCCTTTATTGCCATAATCGCGATACATGGGACACTCACACTGGTAAAGCGGTAACAGTCGAAGAACTTATAAAAGAAGCGACAACTTATCGTCATTTTATGAATGCCTCCGGAGGTGGAGTGACAGCTTCAGGTGGGGAAGCAATCCTTCAGGCTGAATTCGTTCGTGACTGGTTCAGGGCTTGCCACGCCGAGGGGATTCATACCTGTTTAGACACTAATGGCTTTGTCCGACGGTATGAGCCGGTAATTGATGAGCTACTGGATGATACTGATTTAGTCATGCTGGATCTGAAACACCTTAACGATGATATTCATCGGGAACTGGTTGGTGTTTCCAATCATAGAACACTCGAATTTGCCCGTTATCTGGCAAAACGCAATCAAAAAACGTGGATCCGTTATGTCGTTGTTCCCGGATGGTCGGATGATGACAAATCTGTCCATATGCTGGGAGAGTTCACCAAGGATATGAAGAACATCGAAAAAATTGAGTTACTTCCCTATCATGAACTGGGTAAACATAAATGGATTGCTATGGGTGAAGAATATAAGCTGGAAGACGTAAAACCACCGTCGAAAGAGACGATGGAAAGAGTAAAAGAAATTCTGATGAGCTATGGTCATCAGGTTATTTATTAATTAAATATACTCATTGGCTTTCAAGTAATCTCTAGTGGGCTGCGATACAACTTAAAACCCATTGGATTAAGTACATATTTATTATTCCTCAAATTAAATAATTACTGGCTCAATCATAAATTGCAGCCAGTTTTTTCCAAATGCCGACTTATTTAACTATCGTTTAGTTTAAATTAGGACATTTCCCCGTTCTATTTCCGTCATGAACTATACTAGTTAATAGTCATAGAAAATCAACCAATAATATATAAGCTACCTTTCACATTTTGCGAGTAAATAAATTTAATTTTCACACACAGAGGATTATCCAATGAGGAATAT
>NZ_CAWQMW010000114.1:0-52737 GCF_963895965.1 Xenorhabdus sp. PB30.3
TTTTGATTTAATATATGAATGTATTTATCATCTTTAATATAGCTTAACAAGTTTGTATCATGATTGGAATGTATATCACCGATTCCATTGAATGGGCGAAAGTTTGCCTCTATGTTAAATAAATTATAAATCAAATATGGAGATATAATTCTGTCATGTTTTTCTATATTCATATTTTATTTTTCTTCTTGGTTTCATTCCTTGATTGTTTTTAACAACCAAGGAATATGGGTGAAATTCGGGTGGTCGTATTTTTTAATTAAGCTTTTATTACATTGTTATGATTAGGAGAATATTTTCCACGAGTATCAACAATTAATTTTGCATTATTAATTATTAAGTCATAGTCAAATTTATCGTGGTCCGTTGCTAAAATAACACAATCGAATTCGTTTAAATTGTCTTCAGTCATAGGCTGACTTGTTAATTCGAAGTGATGTTCACGCATTTTAGGAAAAACAGGAACGTGTGGATCTGAATACTCTACTAACGCACCTAAATCTCTCAATTTCTCCATGATATGGACTGATGGACTTTCTCTCATATCATCAACATTTTTCTTATATGCAATCCCTAAAATAAGCACACGACTTCCGTTAATGGATTTATTAGCTTTATTCAAAGCTAAGACTGTTTTAGTAACAACATAATCTGGCATTGATGAATTCACTTCACCTGATAGCTCAATAAAACGGGTGTTAATACCGTACTCTCTGGCTTTCCATGTTAAATAGAAAGGATCGATTGGTATACAATGACCACCTAATCCGGGGCCTGGATAGTAAGGTACAAAGCCAAATGGTTTTGTTGCCGCCGCCCTGATGACTTCGTGTATATCAATATCCATTTTATCTGCAACTAGCTTCATTTCATTTACTAGACCTATATTAACGGCTCTATGTATATTTTCTAGTAATTTAGTCATTTCTGCTGCTTTTGTAGAGCTAACAGGTACAACTTTATCAATAGCTGGTTGATAAAGAGCAATACCTGCTTTGAGGCAGTTTTCTGTATGTCCACCAATGACTTTTGGAATTGTTCTAGTTTCAAAATCAGGATTACCTGGATCTTCACGTTCTGGTGAGTAGATGAGGAATACATCTTCACCAACTTTTAGACCATTCTCTTCTGCTCGTGGTAATAATTCTTCTTCCGTTGTTCCTGGATAAGTTGTGCTTTCTAGAGAAAGAACTTGCCCTGATCTTAAGAATGGCTTCACCATATCTGTGGTATTTATGACGAAACTCATATCAGGTTCTCTGTATTTATTTAACGGAGTTGGTACACAGAGAATAATTGCTTCACATTCGGAAATTCTTGAAAAATCTGTTGTTGCTTCAAAACCTGTTTCTATGGCCTTTTGAATTTTAGAGGAAGAAATATGCTCAATATAACTTAGTCCCTGACTTAACTTATCCGTTTTGTTTTTATCTATATCAAAACCGATAACTTTAAAACCAACATCACTGTATCTTAGCATTAAAGGTAGTCCGACATATCCTAACCCAACAATAGCTATATTTGCACTTTTATTATTAAACTTGTTAATTAATTGATTCAGAAATGACATGTAATAAGCCTTTAATATATCGTATAAAAATAATCATTTTAAAAGATAGGAAGGGTGGATATAGGGTTTTGAATAGAAGTTTTGTGGTATGACTAAATATCAAAGCTACCGCACTAGGTTACGGCTCCCAGAGTGCCTATATGGATGCTATTTTATTAATATAAAAGAACTTTATCCCTTAACAAAAATAATCACATCAACAATTTGTATTAAACCGAGACGAGGTTAGAGCCTCAACGCCTCAAGGTCAAGTATAATAGTCTTTTTTCTTTAATTATTACATGCTGTTATTAGCTTAATTTTAGTCAGGTCATTATCTATCTCCCATGCAACGGCAACCAAATTACCAGTCTTAACCCGCCTAAAGGGCTATCCTCTGCCTTCACCCAGCCCCTATGTTGCTCTACCGCTGTCTCTACTATCGCCAGCCCTAAACCAGTTCCCCCTGACTCCCGATCCCTTGCTTCATCCGTACGATAAAACGGTCGGAAGATATGTTCACGGTCTTCAGGGCTGACTCCCGGACCATCGTCATCAACGGTAATTGTTACGCCATGGTTATCAGCTTTAAATGCAACAGCAATATGGCTTTTGGAATAGCGGAGAGCGTTGCGGACAATATTTTCTAGTGCACTGCCGAGTACTGCTGGGTTGCAGTAGATAACCCAAGGGCCGGGTGGTGAAACGATGTCCAGTGTTTTGTGCATCTGTTCGACTTCAAATTTGGCATTTTCCAGTATGTCATTCCATATCTTGTTAGCCTTGATGTTTTCACGCAGTAGTTCGTTTTTATGCTGGTTACGGGAAAGTACTAACAGGTCGTTAATCATGCTATCCAGTAACTGCGCTTCTGTTTCAATACGTTCCAGCTCTTTGCTTTCTCCGTGACGGCGGCGCAATAATGCTGTAGCGAGCTGTAACCGGGTAAGGGGAGTACGCAGTTCATGGGAAATGTCGGATATGAGACGTTGCTGAGCAGTTACCATCCTTTCTAGTGCACTAATCATCTGGTTAAAGCTGCTGCCGGCTGCCAGAAATTCCTGTGGGCCTGATTCCAGTTCTGGGTGCTGTTTTAAATTACCTTTTGCTACCTGATCTGCTGCATTTTTTAGTTTACGTGCGGGTCTTGCCAAACTCCATGCCAGCCATAAGAGTAATGGCGCACTGATGAGCATAGTTGCTGCTGGTAACAGAAGAGGACGATCAAACATCAGATTGATAAAGTCTGATTGTGGACTGTTGGTCGGGCGAAGCAGGTAAAGGTGATAGTAATCTTCACCATCTCGTATTGAAAATGGTCCCATTATTTCGACACGACCATATTTTTTCTTTTTAGGGTGGTCGGAGTTATCTGATTGCCCCATAAAATTGCGCACGAGCTGCGTATCGCGCTTCTCAGTACTGATAACGCGTCCTTCTCCGGTTGCGAGAAATAAGCGTTGATCCGGTGGCACCCATTTGACTATGGCACGATCCAGCCTTAGCCACCAGAATAGATCACTGGGGGGATGGCGGGTCAATTCTGCTTCAATATGTCTGGCTAACTGATTTCCCTGATGGTACTCACTATCTAATAGCGGAGTTAATTGCCGGGAATCCAGCTTGGGCACCATCAGTGCCACCATCAGGACAAGTGCCAGTGTCAGCCAGAAGATTGCAAATATGCGCGCTGTTAAACTATTAATCATTTCTCTGAAACCATTAAGTATCCGCGCCCACGTAGTGTTTTGAACCAGGGTAATTCATCAGTCCGGTTAGGTAATTTACGTCGAAGGTTAGAAATATGCATATCTATGGCTCTGTCAAAAGGTGTTAACCGTTTTCCTAATACTTCCTGACTCAAATGTTCACGAGAAACAACTTGCCCAATATGTTGAGCTAACAAATAGAGAAGTGTGAACTCTGTACCGGTTAAATCCAGAATATCGCCGTCAAAACTGGCTTCCTGACGTCCAGGATTGAGTTGTAGCTTATCGATTTCTAGTATAGGTGTGCTGTTGTCGGCTTGTTGTTCACTCCAGTTGGAACGACGTAGAATCGCGCGTATACGGGCCACCAGTTCGCGATCGTTAAATGGTTTAGGTAAGTAATCATCGGCGCCCAGTTCCAGCCCCAGAACTCGATCTAGGTCGCTTCCTCTCGCTGTTAACATAATAACGGGAGTCTGATGATATTGACGCAGCTCTTTCAGGGTTTCAATGCCATTTTTGCGCGGCATCATAATATCCAGCAGCAGAAGGTCAATTGAAGAGTCTATAAATTGTAATGCCTGTTCACCATCATGTGCGATAACCACATTGAACCCTTCCATCTCAAGAAGTTCTTTCAATAAAGCTGTCAGTTCGCGGTCATCATCAACTAATAATATCTTATGCATTCATTCTTCCTCCGAGAGCAAAATACGATAACAAATTTTGCTATTCCATGACTTTACGTTCTTTTACATGCTCTGACGCTAGTTTGCAGCCGTGGGGCTATATTACCCGCACTGAATCGAATAGCGCTATTCGATAAAGTGAGGAATTACCAAAAGTGCGTAAAATAGCAATGTTAGCTTTAGCGTCAATACCCGTTCTTGGAACGATGATGGCTCTAGCCGAAACTGTTGGGTACGTGTAACGACTCTGAGGTTGATTCATCGCTTTGTCTGCCATATGACAACAGTGATTCTGGCAACTTTCTGCGTAACTATAACTATAGTTGTGTCTTTGGGGGAATCACATTAACTGAAAAGCAGCGGTAGGTGATGTGGGTTCTGGTGA
This sequence comes from Xenorhabdus sp. PB30.3, assembly GCF_963895965.1. Classification (NCBI taxonomy): domain Bacteria; kingdom Pseudomonadati; phylum Pseudomonadota; class Gammaproteobacteria; order Enterobacterales; family Morganellaceae; genus Xenorhabdus; species Xenorhabdus sp. PB30.3. The sequence continues at coordinate 4,333 of NZ_CAWQMW010000114.1, forward strand.
AAAAACGGTATCTGTATGAGCGATTAATAACGGATATGCAGATAGAAGATCAGAAGATATACGGCCTTTTGGTAACAAAGAATTTTGATTAAGTTGCGGTTATAGTGCAGCTTGAAAAAATAGCAAGATATGATGTTGATATCGGTGCAGACGTTTGCGCGTATTCGCAATCAGATGTATCAAGTGATGACGCCTGAGCAAGAAAAACAGTTCCAGAGATGTTATCAGGCACGAACTACCCGGTATTTGTACTGATGCTGTTATAACTATCTATAAAACAGTATCAATAACGATTTTCCTTGCCATAGACACCATCCCTGTCTTTCAGCCCCGTTTCGGGGCTTTTTTTTATCTGCATCTTAGCCTTAATTTGATTTAAAATCAGATAGATCATTTTTCGTTAAGCAACTGTAGAAAAAATAAAATTTTCTACGTGTGGATATTTTTGATATCTACAGTTGCTTTTGGTTACTCATTCAGCCTTTTCTGACAGAGTGCGAGCAGCAAGCCGAAATAAATACCCAAGGTGTTTAGGTGAACGGTTTCAAAGTTTCCTCTCACGATAAAATATCCAGTGAAAGAGGTGAGCAAAATTAGTGCAGCTTGTTTATAACAGCCGTTATCTTGCCTCCACTGCTTACCTGATTGTTTCAGGTAAGCAAATATCAAGAACAGAAACCCTCCTAATCCTAATATCCCGGCAGCAAACCATTCGGTCAGAAAAATATTATGTGGCCCTAGGGATTCTTTGAATGTCCAGGTTGGATAGTTTTTAACGTTATCATTATAAATTTGGTCGTAGATCTTACCGCCTGCACCATAACCTTTGAGAGGGTTTTCCAGAATTAGGTTGAGTGCTGAGCCTTGTGTGCCGTTGGTGTACCGATAGCTGCTATCAGTTTGAGTTAGCTTATAATTTAAAGTAGCTTCTTTAGCGAGGTAACCATGTTTAATAGCGAATAAAGCCATACAAATAACAATAATACTTGTAAACAATGTTTTCCAGTTTTTATTCATCAATATCATCATGAAAAACATAACGAAAACAGCCAGCCACGCCCCTCTCGCAAGTGTACCTAACAGTACAAAAGATACTGATAGAATCAGTAAAATCGTCAGCGTTAGGCGGATATAATTCTTGGGCTTCTGAAAATGCCAAAGGGCGACTAATGCGGGGAAGAAGAAGACAATACCATCAGATACGCTACGGTGATTGTAGTTAGTGAAAGGCATAATGCCGTTCTGATAGTCCTGATAAAATAGGTACATCTCTTTCATTGTGATAAAGAGTAATCCAAGCAGAAATGAACCGATGATCATTTTCTTGATTTTCAATTTATCAGTCTGGCTTAGAGCCAAAGTAATCAGTATCGCAGAAAGGACCACGTCTCTAAAAAAAGGTGTTTTTATCTCATGGAAGCTGAGTTTTGGGTCAGGAGAGATAATGACAGAATAAATAGTGGTTAGTGTGAATATTCCCAAAGCCAACACAAGATTATTTTTCAGTGCAGCGAGGCATCCTTTAGGGTTTTTTATAATCCAGTAGAGTGCAGCCAGTGCTATCAAAGCAAAGAATAAGTTTTTATAACGAGTAACACCTGTAACGTAGACGAGTGAAATGTACCCTCCTACGAAAAACGTACTCCAAGATAAATGATTTCTGATTGTTTCTTTAAACATAACCATACCTGAACAAACACGGATTTTAGCGGGTATTCTCTATTATTTTAGGGTTTGAGGCACGAAGAAATAACAGGGCAATCATGTAAATTCCGTCAGGCAGGTATCGTAAGCCGTAAATTATGGGGTATTTCAGTTCTTGTTATAAGCTATAGGCCTGTTGTTATCTTAGCCAATCTTGATTATCTTACCTTCCCAGTCTGTTCAATTAAAAAATCTTATCACTGTTACTCTATATAAAAAGGGATAGGGATACCCTATATGGGAAAAATTCATAAAATCAGTTTACTGTCGAGAAGCATGGGGGCGATGTTATCGGGCCTGTGTCGTGTCCTGACGGGGGTACGTGTGCGATGGGTTGGTTGCCAGCCATCGACAAAGAGCCGGATTTATTATGCCAATCACTCCAGTCATCTGGATGGATTAGTCATTTGGTCAGGTCTTCCATCGGTATTGCGCCATTTAGTACATCCGGTTGCAGCTCGTGATTATTGGGATAAAACCAAACTGCGCCGATATCTTATTCATAAGGTATTTTGTGCTGTCTTGATCGAGCGTCAGGGGGAAAACAGTAACAGAAAAGAAATTCTGGCACCGTTGGAGCGTGTTCTGGCGCAAGGGGAGTCTTTGATTATCTTTCCGGAAGGAACTCGTGGGAATGGTGAGCAAATCAATCCGTTCAAGAGCGGTCTGTATCATCTGGCCCGAAAATATCCTGATGCTGAACTTATCCCTGTTTATCTGGAAAATTTAAATCGTGCTTTACCAAAAGGAAAAAGGATCTTAATCCCCGTTATTTGTTCGGCGACATTTGGTCAGCCTCTGGATAAATTGGCGGATGATGAAAGTAAGGAAGTCTTTTTACAACGTGCCCAGACTGCATTGGAGGAGCTGGTGTTATGACAGGGATAGATCATGATTTGATGTTGTTGTTTAGCGGAATTTTTGGGGTGCTGATTATTGCCAGTGTGATTGGCGGTATTCTGTCACTCTGTTATTCAGGAGAAAAACGGAACGCAACCATCGATAATCTGAATGCCCGTATTCGTGGCTGGTGGATGATGTGTATTGTTTGTGTGCTGGCCGTAGTTATCGGGCCAATCGGGTCCGTTGTGTTGTTTTCTGTTATGTCTTTTTTTGCTCTGCGTGAATTTATCACTCTCACCCCGACTCGTCGTAGTGATCATGAGGCACTTTTCTGGTGTTTCTTCGGTTTTCTGCCGGTTCAGTATGTGTTAGTTGGAATGCAGTGGTACGGGCTGTTTTCGGTGTTTATCCCTGTTTATGTTTTTCTGTTTTTACCGGCCCGTATTGCTTTGGTCGGTGATACAACTCACTTTCTGGAACGTACGGCAAAAATACAGTGGGGAATGTTGGTAACGGTGTTTGCCATTAGCCATGCACCGGCTTTGTTGATGTTAGATATCGCGGAATATCAGGGGCAGAATATCAAGCTATTGCTGTTTTTGATGATTGTGGCGCAAATGTCTGACGTTTTGCAGTATGTGTTCGGTAAATTATTCGGCAAGCGACCGATTGTACCGAAATTAAGCCCGAATAAAACGGTTGAAGGGTTTATCGGCGGTATCTTAGCGTCGGTATTGCTGGGAATGTCGCTGTATTGGATAACGCCATTTTCTCCGTGGGTAGCCGGAGGGATGTCACTGGCTGTTACATTGATGGGGTTCATCGGTGGACTGTGTATGTCAGCGATCAAACGTGACAGCGGCGTGAAAGATTTTGGTGAGATTATTGAAGGCCACGGCGGTATGTTGGACAGAATCGATTCTCTTTGCTTTTCTGCCCCTATATTTTTCCATTTAACGCGCTATTTTTATACCTGATACAGACCATCCTGAATAACTCTGAGGGCTGTGAATATGGGTATTAATTATGGCCGATGGGTCAGTACTGCTGCACTGGTGGCGACAATACTGGCCAGTGTATTGTTAGTCGTGAAAATTTTTGCCTGGTGGTTTACCGGCTCGGTGAGTTTATTGGCGGCACTGGTAGATTCTCTGGTCGATCTGGCTGCTTCTCTGACTAATTTTTTTGTCGTGCGTTATTCCCTTCAGCCAGCGGATGAAGAACATACGTTTGGGCATGGTAAGGCCGAGTCACTGGCTGCTCTTGCCCAAAGTATGTTTGTTTCCGGTTCAGCGATTTTTCTGTTTTTGACAGGTTTTCAGCATTTGTTTTCTCCCCAGCCTTTAGAGCATGCCGCTGTGGGTGTTTGGGTAATCATCATTGCTATTGTTTCAACAAGCTGTCTGGTTATTTTTCAGAAATGGGTGATTAATAAAACTCAAAGTCAGGCCATTCGTGCCGATATGTTGCATTACAAGTCTGATTTATTAATGAATGGCGCGATTTTGGTGGCATTGGTTTTGAGTGTCTACGGGTTCCGACGAGCAGATGCTTTATTCGCATTGGGAATTGGTGTGTATATTCTCTATAGCGCGTTAAGAATGGGATACGATGCGATTCAGTCTTTACTGGATCGTGCCTTGCCAGATGAGGAACGGCAGGAGATTATAGAGATTATCAGGAATTACCCTGGTGTTTCCGGCGGGCATGATCTGCGCACCCGTCAATCGGGTCCGACGAGGTTTATTCAGTTTCATCTTGAGATAGATGATAATTTACCGTTGGTACAGGCTCATGCTTTAGCCGAAGGAATTGAAAATAAATTGCGTGATAGGTTTCCCGGTGCCGATATTATTATCCATCAGGATCCTGACTCTGTTGTTCCTGATGAACGTAAAAACAATTGGGATTGATAGAAGAATTTATTCATAATCAAAATAATGTCAAAAAGTAGACAAAAGATTGATGCAGACTGAATGTTTTTCCGTATCATGGGCGCGGTTGAATCAATTCAGCTAATGAATTGGCAATCAAAAGTTGAGTGAAATAATCGTCGTGAACCTTCCCTTTTGGAAGGGCAGTCAGCAGATTAGGCAAATATTACATCTATAAGTCAGAGGTCATCATGATCAACAAGATTAAAAGAATCGGAGTCTTAACGAGCGGTGGAGATGCACCGGGTATGAACGCCGCTATTCGTGGAGTTGTTCGTGCCGCTTTAACCGAAGGGTTAGAGGTTTATGGTATTTATGATGGCTATCTGGGGTTGTATGAAAACAGGATGAAAAAGCTCGATCGCTACAGTGTTTCCGACATGATTAACCGTGGCGGCACGTTTTTAGGTTCCGCACGTTTTCCTGAGTTCAGGGATGATAAAGTGCGTGAAATTGCTATCGAAAACATGCGTAAAAATGAAATTGATGCTCTGGTGGTGATTGGTGGTGATGGTTCTTATCTGGGAGCGAAAAAACTGACTGAGGCGGGTTTCCCCTGCATTGGCCTGCCCGGTACAATTGATAATGATGTTGCGGGAACAGATTACACCATCGGTTATTTTACAGCACTGGATACGGTTGTTGAAGCTATTGACCGTCTGCGTGATACCTCAACCTCCCACAAGCGTATTTCTATTGTTGAAGTCATGGGACGTTATTGTGGTGATTTGACGTTGTCTGCTGCAATTGCAGGTGGGTGTGAGTTTATCGTGCTGCCTGAACGTGAAATTCCGTTTGATCGCGAAGAATTGTTAGCTGAAATTCAAGCTGGTATCCAGAAAGGTAAGCGCCATGCCATTGTTGCGATTACGGAGCATGTCTGCGATGTTGATGAGCTGGCAAAATATATTGAAGCGGAAACACGCCACGAAACGCGGGCAACGGTATTAGGTCATATTCAGCGTGGTGGTGCGCCAGTGGCTTATGACCGTATTCTGGCATCACGTATGGGAGCTTATTCTGTTCAACTGTTGTTGGAAGGGTGTGGCGGCCGCTGTGTTGGTATCCAGAACGAAAAACTTGTTCACCATGACATTATTGATGCGGTGCAGAATATGCAGCGTATCTTCAAGAAAGATTGGTTAGAAACAGCGAAGAAACTTTACTAACCTCCATAAGCGCATTTTTCAGATACAGCCATATGATATTTATATGGCTGTTTTTCTTTTTATCTCTCTCCTTTTCATACGCCATATTCCCATAATGAATAAGTGGGAATTTAAAATTATTTCTGCGGCATAACGCTTTCTGTCAATTTTACGATGAAAATCATACCCAATATTGAGGAGAGCATTTCCGATGATTACGCCTATGAAATGGAAGAGGATAAAATGGAGAATAAGCCGGTATTTCCCCTTAGTGGTGCTATTGCTGGTCATGCTGACCGGAGGAAATGCCTGGGCGAAAGATTTACAGCTCCTGAATGTTTCTTATGATCCGACGCGTGAGTTATATCAGCAATATAATCAGGCATTCAGCCAATATTGGCAGCAGAAAACCGGAGATCGGGTCACAATCCGGCAATCACACGGTGGTTCAGGCAAACAGGCAACTTCAGTTATCAATGGTCTTCAGGCAGATGTGGTGACACTGGCTCTGGCTTATGATGTAGATGCGATTGCAGAGCGTGGCCGGATTGCCAAAAATTGGCTTCACCGTTTACCCGATAATTCAGCGCCTTACACATCCACTATTGTTTTTCTGGTAAGAAAGGGAAACCCTAAACATATCAAAGAATGGTCAGATTTGATCCGGCCTGATGTTTCGATTGTAACCCCGAATCCTAAAACATCCGGTGGTGCACGCTGGAATTATCTGGCTGCCTGGGGATACGCGCTGGCTCATAATAATCAGGACCAATCTAAGGCAAAAGCCTTCGTGAAGGCACTGTATAAAAATGTTGAAGTCTTAGACTCAGGTGCCCGTGGCGCAACGAATACGTTTGTTGAGCGTGGGATTGGGGATGTGTTGATTGCATGGGAAAATGAAGCATTACTGGCAATTCATACTTTAGATAACGGAGAGCAGGGAAAAGGGCAATTTGAAATTGTCACTCCGGGTATGTCTATTCTGGCAGAGCCAACTGTAGCGGTAGTCGATAAAGTTGTCGATAAGCGAGGCACGCGTGAGCTGGCAACAGAATACCTGAAATATCTGTATTCACCGGTTGGGCAGGAAATTGCTGCAAAAAACTATTATCGTCCTCGTGATAAAACGATTATCGAAAAGTACCGTGCCGTTTTTCCTGAGCTGAAGTTATTCACAGTTGATGGCGTATTTGGTGGCTGGGAAAAAGCGCAGAAAGAACACTTTGCCACAGGTGGGGTATTTGATGAGATTATTCGGCGTTAACTGACAGGTAAGAAAAGGATAATCGCCACGGCGTTCTGCGGTGGCGATTATCTTTGTAAGCTCTTAGGCTTTTTTCGCTTCAGCTGCTGCTTTCACGATAACGGCAAATGCATCAGCTTTCAGTGATGCTCCGCCAACTAGAGCACCATCGATATCTGGCTGAGTAAATAATTCTGCTGCGTTGCTGGCGTTAACAGAGCCACCGTATTGAATAATGACTTGCTCAGCGATAGCCGCATCCTGTTTAGCAATGTGATCACGAATGAATTTGTGAACAGCCTGTGCTTGTGCAGGAGTAGCAGATTTTCCGGTGCCGATAGCCCAGACAGGTTCGTAAGCAATAACGGTGTTTTTAAACGCTTCTGCGCCCAGTGTGTTCAGAACGGCATCAATCTGGCGCGCACAGACGGCTTCTGTCTGGCCTGCTTCATTTTCTTGTTCAGTTTCGCCAATACACAGAACCGGGATAAGCCCTTGTTCTTTCAGAATAGCGAATTTTTTCGCAATGAACTCATCGCTTTCTTTGTGGTAAGTACGGCGTTCAGAGTGACCGATAATGATATATTTTGCGCCCACATCTTTCAGCATTTCTGCGGATGTTTCGCCTGTATATGCACCGGAAAGATTAACGCCTACATCTTGAGCGCCCAGTGCGATACGGCTACCAGCCAGTGCATTATTTGCCAGAGTGACATAAACAGTTGGTGGTGCAATAGCGACGCCACAGCCGTCAACGTTGCTCAGTTCTTTACGCAGGCCTGCAATCAGGTCGTTAACCATGTGGGTACTGCCATTGAGTTTCCAGTTACCCATAACTAATGGATGTCGCATGTTTTTCCCTCCAACCAGAAAAATAATCAAATTGCGAACTAAATGAATGTGCTCTCGTGAATAGCGAAAGGCCGACAGTATAAAGATCATCGGCTCGAATAGCTCTGCGCTATGTCACTAATTTTCATTTGCTGGTACGTCAGATAGTGATAGCTTAATCGGTTCAATAGCGAAGGTCATTATATTTTCGCTGCTGTTTACGATGATATAGCGTATCGCCCCGATTTTTAGACTGTAAAAAGGTTGTGTTTCCGCCATCTTAAAAAGTTTCTCTGTTTGTGTCTGAGCCTGTTCCAGAGAAAGTGTGGGCTCAAACTGGCGGGTTATGGCGGCGATATACTTTTTCGTCAGGAGCAGATTTTGTTCTTTTTCCTGTGCGAGTTGGGATGGCAGTAATGTAATTTGCAGACTCTTAATTTTTTCACTGCCTCTTTCCAGTACGGCGGAAGAGTAGATTTTTTCGTTGATCTTGCTGGCAGCACGGATAAAAGGCAGAGAGATATCGGTGCTCGTAATAACTTTATATTCATGCAGCAGAATATCAGGATGACTTTTATTGTATTTTTCCCGGAAGGCCGGGATATTGTCTTCAAAAGTCGGGGAATCAGGCAGGAGATACATTAACTGTGGGCGCAGATCTGGTGTGACAGAAGGCTCACCTGCAGTGCTTGAGAATGGTAAACCGATACCAAAAGCGATTAATATTGTCAGCAGAAGTTTATTTATGCCTGTTTTCATGTTGTTACTCGCCGAATGTAAGTCGCGGAAAAAGTGTCAATGGCAGAAAAACAGTATCCACAATTGGGAAAGAATACATGACATTACAACAATGGGGATTTTCATTCAAAGGTCGCATCGGTCGACGGGAGTTCTGGATCGGAATTGGTATCTGTTTTGCTCTGATTTTTATTCTCCTCACTCTGCATGGAATGAATGTTCTCCCCATGAATTTTGCGGCAGTATGCACGGCACTGATATTGTATCCGACAGCGGCGATTTTTTCGAAGCGCCTGCATGATCGCAATAAACGCGGAGGGTGGGCGTTATTGCTGATATTGGCCTGGTTTTTGCTCTCTCTCGACTGGAATATGCTAGCACCCATATGGCAGTGGGGAATTGGCCGTTTTATCCCGACACTGATTTTTGTCATGATCATACTGGACTGTGGAGTATTCCGGGGTACGGAAGGTGCAAACCGTTTTGGTGAATCGGCAGAAATGGTTGAGTACATCTCTGCCGGCAATTCTGCACAAAAACATTAAATGGTCATATATCCAATGAGTTGATTTATGAATATACACAATGGATTTCAAGATGCATCGCGGCGGCAAGAGAGTTCATCCCCTGGAGCATAGATTACTATGTGACTGGGGTGAGCGAGCGCAGCCAACAAAGAGGCAACTTGAAAGACGAAGTGTATACTACCAGTATTGCTCACTGGTCACATACCCCGGCCTACGGCGCAGGTGCTTTGTCATGCCACGTTGTTCTTTAAGCAATTGTTGGGTATCTCTGACCATCTGGGGGTTTCCGCATAACATCACGTGGCTGTTTTCTGCCTGCATTGATAAGCCGATAGCTGATTCCAATTCACCATTTTCAATCAGTGCCGGAATTCTCCCCATTAGCGAATTCTGGCATTGTTCCCGGCTAACGATGGTCTGGATCCGCAATTTCCCCTGAAACATTTTTTCCAGTTGCCGCATGAGAGGTAAATAACTTAAATCCTGCTCCAGCCTGACCGCATGAACTAAGATAATATTTTCAAACCGCTCCAAATCACTTCCCAGCTGGAGAATGGAAAGATAAGGCCCTATACCCGTTCCGGTTGAGAGCATCCAAAGGTTTTGGCAATCAGGGATTTCATCAAGAACAAAAAAACCGGCTGCCTGTTCTGTTACCAGAACTTCATCACCGACCTGCAAAGTGGCAAGCTGAGGGCTGAGTTTTCCATTCGGTACAGTGACTAAATAAAACTCAAGGCTATTGTCATTGGGAGCGTTGATATAAGAATAGGCCCGCTGGATGCGTTCCTCTTCAATTTCGAGAGCAAGTTTTGCAAATTGGCCAGCAGTAAATTTTTCTATTGGTGCATGTAGCTTGATACTGAATAGTGAATCTGTCCAATTGGTGACGTCAGTGACTTTTCCTGTAACCCAGTTTGCCATTGCATTTAGCCTCTCTGCACTATTACGAAAGAAAATTATACGAAATAAAATTTTACAGAATGAAATTGTACGGAGTGAGTGACTCATCAACTGGTGATTCTACGCGATTGAGGGAAATAGGCTTATCGATTACGTGTTGCAGTCTAATTAACTGTATTCTCGTTGTATTTTAAGATGGATATGTACACTTTTATTGACATTGCAGGGTAATATGACTGCAATTTTTTCCTCATGTAAAATTGTATACTGCCGATAAAAAATATACATTGCTCGGGAAAATTTAATCTAGTGAAGTCTGTAGTCAGGTTTGTTCATTAATAACCTGAGGGCTTCGCTGTTGCCGTTATACCCATCTGATTGATAGAGAATGTACCTTAATCAGGCGGTATATTTTGCTTAAATAAAATTGTATGTAAATGCGATGAGAAAAATAGCACATTTCAATTTATTGCTGATGTTAATTGCGTTAGCTGCTGTTGGGCAGATGACTCAGACAATTTATGTTCCGGTGATTGCTGATATAGCGAATAGCTTCGGCAAGCCGGCGGGGGAAGTTCAACGGGTTATGGCGGCCTATTTGTTCGCTTATGGGTTTTCACAGCTCTTTTATGGGCCACTGTCGGATAAAGTCGGTCGTCGCCCCGTCATTTTAGCAGGAATGTCAGTTTTTCTGGTTGCTACGATATGTGCACTGTTTTCTTCCAGTTTATTGGCATTGGTGCTAGTCAGTGTATTTCAGGGGCTGGGAACGGGAGTCGCAGGCGTAATGATACGTACTGTGCCAAGAGATTTATACACCGGGGCATCACTGCGTTGTGCTAATAGTCTGTTGAATATGGCGATACTGGTCAGCCCGTTATTAGCGCCGATGATTGGTGGTGTCGTGGGCCATTATTTTGGCTGGCGTGCCTGCTATTGGTTTTTATTGTTGCTGGGTTCAGGCGTGATTCTATTTTTACTCCGGCATTTCCCGGAAACCCGCCCGGAGCAGACAACGCAGAATACAATGCTGGTTTCTTTCCATCAGTTGCTATCCAATGGCATTTTTGTTTCTTATCTGATTATGCTGATTGGCGGTCTGGCGGGAGTGGCCGTGTTTGAAGCTAGCTGTGGCGTTTTGCTCGGAGCTGTTTTAGGGCTGGATAGTTTAACGGTCAGTATTTTGTTTATTCTGCCTATTCCTGCCGCATTTCTGGGGGCATGGTACGCAGGGCGTGAAAACAAAACGTTTTATCAGCTGGTGTGGAATGCTGTTATGTGCTGCCTGCTGGCGGGGACGCTGATGTGGCTGCCCGGCTGGTTCGGCATTATGAATGTCTGGACGTTATTGCTTCCGGCTGCGCTGTTCTTTTTTGGAGCGGGTATGTTATTTCCGCTGGCGACGACGGGTGCGATGGAACCCTTCCCTTATCTGGCGGGTGCCGCGGGTGCGCTGGTGGGCGGATTACAGAATGTAGGTTCTGGCGTGGCTACATGGTTATCGGCGATGCTGCCACAAAATAGCCAATTCAGCGTGGGTATGCTGATGTTCTGTATGGCGTTACTTATTTTATTGTGTTGGCTGCCAATCTCTCAGAGGATCCAGCAGCAGGAACGTACTGTCTGAGATACTTATTGCGCTGTGTATTGAATTCACCGGATATTAAAAAGCTCTGACAGATTAGCGTCAGAGCTTTCGCATGTATACGCTTTTTAAGCGCGGTCTTCCCATTCCTGAGCACGGGCAACGGCTTTTTTCCAGCCATTGTATTTGTGGTTACGCTCTGTGGTTTCTATGCCTGGGCGGAATTCTTTTTCGATGGTCGCTTTACTTTTCACTTCATCAAGATCTTTCCAGAAGCCGACAGCCAGACCAGCAAGGAATGCCGCACCTAATGCAGTACTTTCACGAACTTCAGGACGCTCTACACGGGTGCCGAGGATGTCAGACTGGAACTGCATCAGGAAATTATTCGCGACCGCTCCACCATCTACGCGCAGCGCCTGTAAACGTGCGCCGGAATCAGCCTGCATTGCATCCAGTACATCGCGGGTCTGGTAAGCGATTGATTCAAGAGTCGCCCGGATAATGTGGTTGCTGTTTGCTCCGCGGGTCAGCCCAAAAATGGCACCACGGGCATACGGATCCCAATAAGGTGCGCCAAGCCCGGTAAAGGCCGGAACAACATAAACGCCATTGCTGTCTTGTACTTTTGTGGCGAAGTATTCGGAGTCTGCTGCGTCAGCGATCAGTTTCAGTTCATCACGCAGCCACTGGATTGATGCTCCTCCCACAAACACGGCACCTTCCAGAGCGTAATTCACTTCTCCTCGTGGGCCACAGGCTATAGTGGTCAGCAAACCGTGGCTGGAGCGTACTGCATCGGTGCCGGTATTCATCAGCAGGAAGCATCCAGTGCCATAAGTATTTTTTGCCATGCCCGGATGGACACATAGCTGGCCGTACAGTGCGGCTTGCTGATCGCCTGCGATACCTGCGATAGGAATACGAGTACCGCCTTTACCGCCGATATTAGTCTGACCATAAATTGCAGAGGAGGCCGCAACTTTTGGCAGCATCACGCGAGGAATATCCAGTTCATCGAGGATCTTCTGATCCCAGTCGAGGTCATGGATGTTAAACAACATCGTGCGGGAAGCATTGGTATAGTCGGTAACATGTACGCGACCTTGTGTCATTTTCCAGACTAACCAAGTATCAACGGTACCAAATAGTAGCTCCCCATTTTCAGCACGTTGGCGGACACCCTCAACATTATCCAGAATCCATTTTATTTTTGTTCCGGAAAAGTAAGGGTCGATAACCAAACCAGTGTTATGACGGATATACTCTTCCAGGCCTTCTTTTTTCTTCAGGCGGGTACAGATATCGGCTGTTCGGCGACACTGCCATACAATGGCATTGTAAACGGGTTTACCTGTCTCTTTTTCCCAGACAATCGTTGTTTCCCGTTGATTCGTGATCCCGATACTGGCAATTTGGTCTGAGCGAATATCGGCTTTTGCCAATACTTCAACCAGCGTTGAGCTTTGGCTGGCCCAGATTTCCATCGGATCATGCTCTACCCAGCCTGGTTTAGGGTATATTTGTGGAAATTCACGTTGTGAAATACTGACAATATTGGCATCGTGATCAAGAATCACCGCCCTTGAGCTGGTTGTTCCCTGATCCAGCGCAACGATATATTTTTTATCAGTGATATTTTCTGTTGTCATAACTATAACCTGGTCTTATTTAATAATTTTTTATTTTTTAATCTGTTATCATTTCTAAATATAGGCAAAACTAATTTTCACGTGGTAAATGGCGGGAAATTAATTTGCGGTAACCAAATGCACCCAGAATGGCGCCAATAATAGGGGCTACCAATGGAACAAGGAAATAAGGGATGTCCCGACCTCCGGTCAGAGCAATATTTCCCCATCCGGCAAAATAAGCAACTAATTTAGGTCCAAAATCACGAGCGGGATTCAGTGCAAATCCGGTCAGAGGACCAAAAGAACCACCGATAACGGCAATCAGAATGCCGATAGTCAGTGGTGCCAAAGGGCCACGTGGAATACCGTTGCCGTCGTCTGTCAGAGCCAGGATCAGGCAAAGCAAAACAGCCGCGATGATAACTTCAACAATAAATGCATGGAATACGGATATTTGTGTTGCAGGGTAAGTGGAAAAGACGCCAGCCGTGAAAAGACTTTCTTGCGACCCACGAGCAATGTTGTGAACTTGCTCATAATCAAGGAAAAGGTTGTAATACATCATATAGACAAGAGCTGCGGCGACAAAACCGCCTAGCATTTGGGCAATGATGTAAGGAAGTACTTTTTTTCTGTCAAAACTGGCAAATAGGCATAGAGCGATAGTTACTGCGGGATTAAGGTGTGCACCAGAAATGCCGGCAGTAAGGTAAACAGCCAGGGCAACACCAAAGCCCCAGATAATGCTGATTTCCCACAGTCCAAGTTGTGCACCTGCAAGACGTGCAGCAGCAACACAGCCTAAGCCGAAGAAAACAAGCAATGCTGTACCCAGAAACTCTGAAATACATTGACCTGATAATGTTGGAGTGGTGGTCTGGCCCATTTCTATATCCTATAAAAAGTACAGAGAGGAGATTAATTATTAGTCCTTTCTTGCTGCGTTCTGATTACGCAGAGAAAGGTAGTGTGAATTTATCGTTAATGAGCGGAAACGAGAAATAGCGAAATTGAAATCTGCGTGTTGCGTCAACAAAATGAGCGAATTCGCATTTAATTGGGGTTTTATTCATCGTTAAAATGTGATCTTATCTTCATTTAGGATTAGTCACTATATTTCTCGTCATACCCGGTAGATTTCGGGTTTCTTCGTTCGTATAGTGAACGAGAAGGTAGCTCGTAAGATGAAGGGTATATGCCACACATTAGAAGTATGAAACTAGACAGGCGTTAACAGGCTAAATACAATCAAGGCATTGCTTATAAGAGGGGCTCGAGAATGTCATTTGAAGTTTTTGAAAAGCTGGAATCTAAAGTTCAGCAGGCAATTGATACCATTACTTTGCTGCAAATGGAAATTGAAGAATTAAAAGAACAGAACGCAGTGTTATCTCAGGATGTCCAGAATGCGACAGACAACCGTGATTCACTGGTACGTGAAAATGAGCAGCTCAAACAAGAACAATCAGCATGGCAGGAACGCTTACGTACCTTGTTGGGTAAAATGGAAGACGTGCAATAAAGTATCCGCTGGCTTTACCGAAAGAGAGTTTTGCAGAAATTATTTTGCAAAAAAAGGGCGATAATTACTGCGCCCTTTTTTATCAATGCTCAGGAATGATAGTTGGGCTATGAGTTATGACACTTCATCACTATCTTCATCCCCATCTATTTCCAGCGGAACTTCTGACAAAATCATTCCAGTGTTGTCTGCATAAAGATAATCACCGGAAAAGAAAGTCACTCCGCCAAAATTCACTCTGATATCGCTGTCCCCGATGCCTTCACTGCTGGAGCCAGCAGGGATTGCTGCCATCGCCTGAATACCAATATCAAATTCAGCAAGGTAATCTACCTGACGCACAGCGCCATAAATGACAATACCTTCCCATTCGTTATTGACAGCAAGCTGGGCCAGCTCGGCATCAAGCAGAGCCTTGCGTACCGATCCGCCACCATCAACCAGTAAAATGCGCCCGCGTCCCGGCTCTTCCAGCAAGTCATAGAGCAGTCCGTTGTCTTCAAAACATTTCACCGTGATGATTTGACCACCAAATGAAGTACGCCCACCAAAGTTGGAAAATAATGGTTCTACCACATTCACATCTTCTTGATAGGTATCACAAAGTTCGGAAGTATCATATTTCATGGGATTTACGTCTGGTTTATGCAAGGAACGGACAGTATATCCTTTTAAGACTAGCGTTGGCAAAATCATCAATCTTAAAACGTGAGGATAAAATTGATATGTACTCGCTTAATTAAGTATCAGCCCAATCGAAAACAGGATATTGGTCAGGAGTGCCACTTTGACCATCTGTACTAATTGAGGACGCATACCTTCGGCTGTTGGATCGCGCAGTACCTGTAGTACATGCTTCAATAGCATGGGGAAAGCCAGCAGAAATAACCAGCTATACCCGTTGTTGTTCAGGTACAGAAGTGTAAAGGCGATAAAGCAGGACATAGCCCCCGTAAGCAGAGCAGCATGATAATAGCGTGCTTTTTTGCCACCGAGCCTGACTGCCAGTGTATTTTTGCCATTTTGGCTATCTGTCTCGATATCCCGCAGGTTATTAATATTCAGTACAGCTACGGAGAGTAAACCGCAGGCAGTTGCTGGCAGAACGGTACTTAAAGAAAAAGTATGGGCCTGTAAATAATACGTGCCAAGAACACTGAGCCAGCCAAAGAAAATCAGGACAGAAAGATCACCCAGCCCCATATAGCCATAAGGTTTGGCACCAACGGTATAAGTAATGGCTGCAATAATTGCCAGTAAACCTAATCCCAGAAAACCGATAATATCGCCAAGGCTATGACAGGCTGCGGCGATAAGCGCAATGCCTGACAAACAGGAGAGCAGCACGGTAATTTTTAACGCGATTTTCATTTGTTGGGCTGTAATCAGCCCCTTCTGCATACCCCGCATTGGGCCGATACGCTTTTCGGTATCACTGCCTTTGGCGACGTCGCCATAATCATTAGCAAGGTTAGACAGAATTTGCAGCAGGGAGGCTGTCAGGAAGGCTAGTAATGCCACAGGCCAGCTAAAATGACCGGTCCATGAAGCAAGGGCTGAACCTGTCATAATTGCCGCTATCGCCAGCGGGAGGGTTTTCGGACGCAAACTTTCCAGCCATGCCTGCATTTGACTGCTTGTCGTTGTTGAGTTCATATTGTCATCAAATATGTCATATGTGATAAATTTTGATTTAAGCAGAATAGAGAAATGGGAGGCAAGCCTCCCATTCCATTTTTACTGTTACTAAGCAGGATCCAGATCAATTACAGGATGAATCGACTCAGATCTTCATCAGCGACCAGTTCGTCTAAGTGTGATTTGACGTAGTCAGCGTTGATTTCAACTGACTGACCCTGAGATTCGCTGGCGTCGAAAGAGATATCTTCCATCATGCGCTCAAGAACAGTATGCAGACGGCGGGCACCAATATTTTCGGTTGTTTCATTAACCTGCCATGCTGCTTCTGCGATTTTGCGAATACCATCAGCGGTAAATTCAATGTGCATGCCTTCTGTTGCCATTAATGCCTTGTACTGTTCTGTCAGTGAAGCATTTGGTTCAGTCAGGATGCGTTCAAAATCTTCAGTAGTCAATGCTTCCAGTTCTACGCGAATAGGCAGACGACCCTGTAGTTCCGGGATCAAATCGGAAGGGCTGGAAACCTGAAATGCGCCAGAAGCGATGAACAGAATATGGTCAGTTTTTACCATGCCATGTTTGGTGGAAACAGTACAGCCTTCAACCAGTGGCAGCAGGTCACGCTGGACACCTTCACGGGAAACATCCGGGCCGGAGGTTTGACCGCGTTTACAAATTTTATCGATTTCATCAATAAAGACGATACCGTGCTGTTCAACGGCATCAATTGCCTGCTGTTTCAGTTCTTCAGGGTTCACCAGCTTCGCAGCTTCTTCTTCCACCAGCAGCTTGAATGCGTCTTTGATCTTCATCTTACGGCTTTTTTGACGCTGACCAGACAGGTTCTGGAACATAGACTGCAACTGGTTGGTCATTTCTTCCATGCCCGGAGGAGCCATGATCTCAACACCAACCGGGGCAGCTGCCACTTCGATTTCGATCTCTTTCTCATCCAGCTGACCTTCACGCAGTTTCTTGCGGAATGCCTGACGGGTAGAGGATTGTTCTGGTTGCTCTTCAGCTTGTCCCCAGTTATTTTTCGCTGGTGGTAACAGAACATCCAGAATACGTTCTTCTGCCAGTTCTTCAGCGCGATAGCGGTTTTTCTCAATGGATTGCAGGCGCACCATTTTTACTGCCGCATCAGTCAGATCGCGGATGATGGAATCAACTTCCTTACCGACATAACCCACTTCAGTGAATTTTGTTGCTTCAACTTTGATAAAAGGCGCATTGGCCAGTTTAGCCAGACGACGGGCGATTTCGGTTTTACCTACACCAGTTGGGCCAATCATCAGAATATTTTTCGGGGTCACTTCATAACGCAGTGATTCATCCAACTGCATACGACGCCAGCGGTTACGCAGAGCGATGGCAACAGCACGCTTTGCTTTATCCTGACCGATGATATGGTTGTCAAGTTCGCTGACAATTTCGCGAGGAGTCATTTCAGACATGCTATCTATCCTTACGCTTTTGAAGGCAGTTCTTCGAAGTTATGATTTTGGTTGGTGTAGATACAGATATCGCCAGCGATAGTCAGGGCGCGTTCTGCGATTTCCCGGGCACTGAGTTCAGTGGTTTCCAGCATTGCGCGCGCAGCTGCCTGTGCATATGAGCCACCGGAGCCAATAGCGATGAGATCATTTTCTGGCTGAATCACGTCACCATTACCTGTAATAATCAGAGATGCATTTTCATCTGCAACAGCAAGCAGGGCTTCCAGCTTACGGAGCATTCTGTCTGTCCGCCAATCTTTTGCAAGTTCAACAGCAGCTTTGGTCAGGTGGCCCTGATGCATTTCCAGTTTACGTTCAAACAGTTCGAACAGGGTGAAGGCATCAGCGGTACCGCCGGCAAAACCCGCGATAACCTTGTCATTATAAAGGCGGCGTACCTTACGGACATTGCCTTTCATAACGGTATGGCCCATTGTTGCTTGTCCATCACCACCGATGACGACCTGGCCATTACGGCGAACACTTACGATTGTAGTCACGAGTTAGCCCCTGGTTACAAAATAGAAGATGGTACACACGACACTTTTGCTTACCAACACCTTGGCTGTAAGCCACAATTGTTTATCAAAAGCAGCGTGCGCACGTTATTAGAAATCAAGATGGGGGGAACTTTTTGGTTTTTCAACCCCCGGCAGGGCGGAGAATACAGCTGGGAATACCTGTATTAGTCACACGTCTGTGCATTTTTTCTGCACTTTCTCTGTTTTTATACGGCCCTAATACCACCCGATTCCAACTGTCCTTGGTTGTGATCTTACTCTCAATACCTGCCAGCGCAAGGTTGGCACGGACAGATTCCGCCTGTTCCATCGTACGGAACGAACCGCATTGTAACATTATTCGGGAACCATTCGTCTCTGTCTTGGGCTTATTGGTTTCATTGGATGCTTGTGATTGAGGAACCTGAGCCTGAGGCGACTGTAGTGGCACTGACGGCTTATTTTGCTGTGGTGCGTATTCTGAAGGCGGCTGTTGTGACGGTGGATTGATAATCACACGTGAGCGGGGTACTGGCTCACTGTTATAGGGGACTTCAGCCAATTGGACAGGCGTCTGGCGCATGTCGGCCTGCATCTGTTCAAGTAACTGGCGCTGCTCTGGGGTCAGTTCCGCTGGCCGGTTGTTTGGCTGGCCGGTTGTTAGCGATGGATCCTGAATTGATGGCAGGCCCACAGGCCGGTTTTCCAGCTCCTTAATATAGCTCCAGCGTTCTTCTGGTTTTGGTGGCAGACTATGGCCTTTAGGCTGGTGAGCAACTGGCGGTATATTTTTTTCACTTTCGTGTTTAGTGTGTACGATGAAATAAAGCCCGCCAATAAATGTGACGACCAGAGCTACAGCAATGACTAATAGTGTTTTAGGCAGCCCTTTAGCCTGATTTTTTTTCTTACCAGAACCTTTCTTGCGGGGATTAGAATGCCCGCGACCCACATAATCTCGTTGTGCCACTGTATTTAATTCGCTGAGTTATAAAAAAATTAAGGAATAGATACCTAATGTTACTGAACATGTCTTTCTTTGCCTAGCTTTTAGGCGAACAAGTACTTCCTCGAATAAGAAGTTCAGCATCCAGTAATCGTGAACCTTTCGAAACCATACGGCCCTGAAGCTGTTCCAGCAGCAAAAGCATTGAGTTATGCCCAATTTCATAACATGGCTGTGCCACTGTTGTCAGTGGGGGATCGCTATATTGCGCTGTGCTGATATTATCAAAACCAATAATGGAAAGATCTTCTGGTAATTTTAACCCCATTTTTTTAGCTTGCCACATTGCCCCGATTGCCATGACATCGCTATGGCAGAAAATAGCACTGGGTGGATTTGTTAGAGTGAGCAGCTTTTCCGCTAATTCAGCGCCACTTTCGTGAGTAAAATCGCCTCTGATAATGTATTCATCCCGGATAGGCAGACTGGCACGGCGTAATGCCTGAATGTAACCCTGAAGCCGGTATTGGCACAGGGGCATTGATTCTGGGCCAGTGATACAGGCGATGCGCTTATGGCCCAGTGCTTGCAGGTGGTGCGTGGCATTGAAAGCAGAGGTCAGGTTATCAATATGGACGGTTGGAAGTTCCAGCTCAGGCGCAAATTCATTGGCCATCACCATAGGGGGCATATTTTTCTGTTCTTCTTTGGAAACATCGAATGGAATGTTTGAGCCGAGCAGTATCATGCCATCAATACGCTTGGTAATAAGCAGATTAATAAAGGCATGTTCCTGTTGTTGCTGGTGTTTACAGTCACCAATCAGAACCAGATAACCATGTTGTGCTGCGGCTTCTTCAATGCCACGGATAATTTCATTGAAGAAAGGGTCGCAGATATTAGGAACAATGACCAGAATTGCTCTGGATTCATTCCGCCTTAAATTTTTCGCGAGATTATGGGGATAGTAACCCACTTCCAGTACTGCATTTTCTACTTTTTGGCGGGTGTGCGCAGAAACTTTATCAGGATTCATTAGCGTTCTTGATACAGTTGCGGTAGAAACACCCGCTACTTTGGCTACATCTTTCATTGTCGCCAATGCACAATTCTTTTTTTCCATAGCCACTCCTCGCTTTCTACAGGCAGTGAAACGATTGCTATCCGCAAAGTTAAAAAAGTTAACGTCAAAAAACGAAAGTAAAAAAACGCCAGCCATTTCTGTGGGGAAACGCTGGCGGATTCGTTTTCTACAGGCATATTAATAAATCCATTTTAAACAGATTAACAGTTCAAGCCGTTACTTTGTTTGCATAAAAAATGTGATACGCATCATTTCTTAGAGCTGCTTCGCAAATTAAGGAAATAAGTTTCACTGTTTTTCATGGGGTTCTGCTTAGTTTTGAATTTTTATTAGCCTTCAGTCGGATCGACATCAATATTCCATTTTACCTTACGTGCCAGAGGCAATGCTGTAATGCCCGGATAGACCTCAGTCATCATTTTCTGGAGATAAATACGCGAAGGATGTTGCACCAGTAATTGCCAGCGATAACGACCACTGCGTTTGGCCTGTAAGGCGGGAACAGGGCCCATAATCCATAGCTGGTCATTATACAGGGGGTGTTGTTCGAGTAGTTGGCGCATTTGCTGTAAAAAAGCAGGAGACTGCTGATTATCGTGATCTTCTGATCGCAGCATGATATGGCTGACAAAAGGCGGCAGAAGAACCTGCTGGCGCTCTTCTATTGCTTGCCGGGCAAATGCGTCATAGCCTTTTTCCAGCAATACCTGCAAAAGCGGATGGTCGGGATGGTGAGTCTGAAGGACGACTTCTCCCTGTTTGCCAGCGCGTCCTGCCCGGCCGGAAACCTGAGTATATAGTTGAGCAAAGCGCTCAGCGGCACGAAAATCGGCAGAAAACAGGGCACCATCCACATCCAGTAAAGCGACGAGTGTGACATCAGGGAAATGGTGGCCTTTTGCCAGCATTTGGGTTCCGATTAGAATGCGGGCTCCTCCCTGATGAACGTCAGCCAGTTGTTGCTCTAAAGCCCCTTTGCGGCTGGTGGTATCTCTATCGATACGGGTAACCGGAATATCGGGAAATAATTGGCTGATACCGTCCTCAAGTTGCTCCGTTCCCAGCCCTACCGGGATGAGATTTGTTGTCCCACATTGTGGGCATTGGCGTGGGATAGGCCGTTGGCTGTCACAGTGATGACAGCGCAGATGGCGATGATTCTGATGAAGGGTGTAATAGTGATCACAACGCTGACATTCTGCTATCCAGCCACATTCATGGCAGAGCAGGGCAGGCGAATAACCACGCCGGTTCAGGAACAGAATAACCTGATTATCGGCGTTTAAATGTTCTTTCATGCGGTTAATCAATGGCTGAGATAGACCGACAGTCAGCGGTAACCCTTTCATATCAAGCAGGTGTTGAGTAGCTGGTTTGGCGTGACCTGCCCGTTTTGTCAAAGTGAGTTGCCGATATTTACCCTGCTGTACATTGTGCAGTGTTTCCAGTGCAGGTGTGGCGGTTCCCAGAATAATGGGAATGCTCTCTTTTTTGGCCCGGAATACCGCCAGATCACGGGCGTGATAACGCCAGCCTTCCTGTTGTTTATAGGAGCTGTCATGTTCTTCATCAATAATGATGACACCTAAGTGGGCAAAAGGTGTAAACAGTGCAGAGCGGGTGCCGATAACAATCGCATTTTCTCCCCGTCTGGCTCTTAACCATACGGATAACCTTTCGCTGTCATTTAAAGCCGAATGCAGAACATCGACAGGTGCATTGAAACGTTCTCTGAATCGGCGAATAGTCTGAGGTGTTAAACCAATTTCAGGAACCAGAATCAGCGCCTGTTTTCCCTGCTCCAGAATATTTTCCAGTACACTCAGATAAACTTCGGTTTTACCTGAACCCGTGATACCAGCAAGTAACCAGGGAGCGAAAGTTTTATCTTCTGCGCGAATCGCACCAACTGCGGTGGCCTGTTCGGTGTTGAGTTTCAGCCGTTCGCCGATAACCTGAAAATGTTCCCGCCAGTTCTCCGCTTCCGGCTGTACCGGATGCAAATCAATGAACCCCTTTTTTTTCAGTGCCTGTAGTGCACTTTCGCTGATTTCTAATTCAGAAACCTGATGGCGATAAACGGATTGCTGGCGAAGTTTGGCTAATGCCTGTTGTTGTTTAGCTGAGCGTTTAAGTTGTTCTGGTGGCACTTGTTGGCCGGTTTCTGTTATTTGCCATTGCCAGAGCGGGGAAAATTCTGCTGGTTTGCCCTGCCGCAGCAAAACAGGCATAGCATGAAAAAGAACTTCCCCGAGCGGGTAGTGATAATAGCGGGCGGACCATTGGAGTAATTGCCAGAGATCGTCAGGGAAAAGGGTAGTTTCATCAAGAAGTTCAGTAATTGATTTCAGTTGTTCAGGAGCGAATTCACTGTTGTCGGTGATCCCGGTGACAACACCAATTGCACTGCGTTTGCCAAAAGGCACTCGCACCCGTATTCCAGAGGCAGGAACGGGCAATCCTTCGGGTAACAGGTAATCAAAAGAACGGGCCAAAGGGACAGGTAACGCAACCTGAACAACTGTCATAAAGTGATTTCCGGATGATTAATGGCAAACATATAAACAAAGAGTATCATAGCAACTCAGCAGATTTCATTGCGCGATAAAACGATATTCTGTATGATCCGCCGCCTTTGGTATAAAAATTACCAAACTTATTTTAATCAACACGACGTGTGGTGTCTGGCGGCAATAAGGCCGGATAGCGACACGGCCTTAACAGAGGTTTTCCCCATGAGACAAGGTATTCATCCTAAATACGAAGAAATTACTGCATCCTGTTCTTGCGGTAACGTTATCAAAATCAAATCTACCGGTCACGATGTGAACTTGGACGTTTGTGGTGCATGCCACCCGTTCTACACTGGTAAGCAGCGTGACGTTGCGACTGGTGGTCGTGTTGATCGCTTTAACAAACGTTTCAGCGTTCCAGGTGCTAAGAAGTAATTCTTACTGCCAACAAAAACGCCCGGTGTATATACCGGGCGTTTTTGTTTTAAACGAATGCAATTTTAACTGCCTGCATCTGATTGATTTCAAGTCGCAGTACAGCATATAAACAACGACTTGAGATAAAAGAGATATCAATATTCCCAAGTATCGGGATCAATCCCACACTCACGCATTATCTCTTTGGCTGCTTCAGGAATTTCATCATGACGCTCTTTGCGTAAATCGTCGTCGTCAGGCAAAGGCTGTCCGGTGAATGCATGGAGAAATGCTTCACACAGTAATTCGCTATTTGTTGCATGACGCAGATTATTTACCTGACGGCGGGTGCGTTCATCAGTCAGTATCTTCAATACCTTTAATGGAATTGAAACCGTAATCTTTTTGACTTGTTCACTTTTTTTGCCATGTTCAGCATAAGGGCTGACATACTCACCATTCCACTCAGCCATGAGATACCTTAAATAGTTTTAAATCAAGCAATTGAAATCAGAAATAAAAGAAATTATTTCTGAACTATGTTCGTGTCGATAATTCCGCATTTTAGCATATTTCCCCTATCGACTATATCGCTACGGTTAAGGATTTCAGAAAATATGCCCTAATCTGACATCAAAACAGGGGTAATAGACGGATTGTATTATTAAAGCTCAAATCTTTTTGGATGTCTAGATGTATTGACGTCTATATTTCTGGAGGTTATTCTTCTGTCACTCCTAAAATACAATAATGGGTAGAGCTATGGGGTTTAAGCAAGTAGTGGGGTGTAAACAAATCGCGGGTTGTAAACAAGCAACGGCTGCAGTTCAAAGTGGTATCAATGTTGACGAACAATATGGCTGTGTTGTTCCTCCCGTCTATCTTTCCAGTACGTATAATTTCACGGGATTTAATGAACCCAGAGCGCATGACTATTCCCGGCGCGGTAACCCGGGGCGTGATGTTGTCCAGCAGGTTCTGACTGAACTGGAAGGTGGTGCAGGGTCTGTGATGACCAGCAGCGGGATGTCAGCGATTCACTTGTTATGCACGGTATTCTTACAGCCGGGCGATTTGCTGGTGGCTCCCCATGATTGCTATGGCGGGAGTTATCGTCTGTTTGACAGTTTAAGCCGCCGTGGAGCCTACAATGTTATTTTTGTGGATCAGTCGGATGATGCAGCACTGAAGCAGGCTCTTGCCCAAAAGCCCAAACTGGTATTGATTGAGACACCCAGTAATCCGTTGCTGCGGATCGTAGATATCCGGTACATCTGTGAACTGGCTCGTGAAGCCGGTGTATTAACGGTAGTCGATAACACATTTCTGAGTCCCGTCTTACAGAAACCACTGGATTTGGGCGCAGATTTGGTTGTTCATTCCTGTACAAAATATCTGAATGGGCACTCTGATGTGATTGCTGGTGCCGTGATTGCTAAAGATCCCGCCATTGCCGAGGATTTGGCATGGTGGGCGAATAATATCGGCGTAACAGGCGGGGCTTTCGACAGTTATCTGCTGTTGCGGGGAATTCGTACATTATCAGCCCGGGTACTTCTACAGCAAAATAATGCGGCTGCCATTGCGGAATATCTGCAACAACAGCCACAGGTGAAAAAACTCTATTATCCGGGGCTGAAAGATCATCCGGGCCATGAAATAGCACTCCGGCAGCAGGCCGGATTTGGTGCGATGCTGAGTTTTGAGCTTGCAGGTGATGAACAAACAATGCGTCGCTTTTTATCTGCGTTAAAATTATTTACGCTGGCCGAATCGCTGGGTGGTGTGGAATCATTGATTTCTCATACCGCAACGATGACACATGCTGGTATGTCGGCAGAAGCAAGGAAACAGGCGGGAATTACGGATTCACTTCTTCGTATCTCGGTGGGAATAGAAGATAGTCAGGATTTAATTGCTGATCTGGATAGTGCATTTCAGGCAGCGGCAACGAGGTAAGCATTCATTATGGTTGAACTGGCAATAGCGGGGGCGGAATCTGGCCGCCAGTTACATAAATTTGGCGGTAGCAGCCTTGCAGACGTGAAATGTTATAAGCGGGTTGCGGATATTATGGCGAACTACAGCCAGCCGGGTGATTTGATGGTGGTATCGGCGGCGGGGAGTACGACGAACCAGCTGATTGACTGGCTGAAATTAAGCCAGAATGATCGTATTTCAGCACATCAGGTTCAGCAGGCCTTACGGCGTTATCAGCAGGAATTAATCAGGGGATTGTTGCCAGAAGCTGCCGCCGAAACATTGATCGCAGATTTTATTGCTGATTTGGAAAGGCTGAGCGCATTACTGGATAAACCGGTGAGTGATATTACCTACGCTGAAGTTGTTGGTCATGGCGAAATATGGTCTGCCCGTCTGATGGCCGCCGTGCTTGAATCTCAGGGTATTTCCAGCGCATGGCTGGATGCGCGTCAGTTCCTGCGTGCTGAACGGGCGGCCCAGCCGCAGGTTGATGTTATCTTATCCCAGCCTTTATTGAGCCAGTTATTAGTTGAGAATTCTGATAAGCGTCTGGTGGTGACAGGTTTTATATCCAGTAACCATAAAGGAGAAACCGTACTATTAGGGCGCAATGGCAGTGATTATTCTGCTACACAGGTTGGGGCATTAGCGGGTGCCAAAAAAGTGACAATCTGGAGTGATGTGGCCGGGGTTTACAGTGCCGATCCACGTAAAGTCAGCGATGCGTGCCTATTGCCATTATTGCGTCTGGATGAAGCCAGTGAACTGGCGCGTCTGGCTGCTCCTGTACTTCATACCCGAACATTACAGCCTGTTTCGCTCAGTGATATCGATTTGCAATTACGTTGCAGTTACCAGCCTGAACAGGGTTCTACCCGTATTGAGCGGGTTCTGGCATCCGGGATGGGAGCAAAGATTGTAACCAGCCATGATGATGTCTGCCTGATTGAGTTACACCTTTTTTCGGCCCTCGATTTTAAGCAAACCTATAAAGATATCGACTCATTGCTGAAGCGCGCCCAAATCAGGCCGTTGGCGACGGGGCTGCATACTGACTGCAATTTGATTCAGCTTTGTTATACCTCTGAAATAGTTAACAGTGCCCTTGATGTATTACAGGATGCCTCTTTGCCGGGAAAACTTTCCTTGCGTGAAGGGTTTTCGCTGGTGGCGTTGGTCGGGGCAGGAGTATGTAAAAATCCGTTGCATAGCCACCGTTTTTATCAGCAGCTCAAAGACCAGCCGGTTGAGTTTATCTGGCATGCTGAAGATGATATCAGTCTGGTTGCTGTACTGCGCTTGGGTCAGACATCTCATCTGATTCAGGGACTACATCAGAGTTTGTTCCGGGCAGAAAAACAGATCGGTTTGGTTCTGTTTGGAAAAGGTAATATTGGTTCACGCTGGCTGGAGCTGTTTGCGCGTGAACAGAAAAATATCTCGGCGCGCAGTGATTTTGAATTCATTCTGGCAGGCATTGTTGATAGTCGCCGAAGCCTGCTGAATTATCAGGGGATTGATGCAAGCCGGGCATTAGCATTCTTCAATGATGAGGCCACCACTCATGCAGATGATGAACTGTTTTTGTGGATGCGGGCACACCCTTATGATGATTTGGTCGTACTTGATGTGACGGCGAGTGAAGAGTTGGCGGGTAACTACATCGATTTTGCCAGTTATGGTTTCCATGTGATTAGCGCTAATAAGGCTGCCGGTGCCTCCGACAGTAATACTTATCGCATGATACGGGATGCTTTTACAAAAACAGGCCGTCACTGGTTATATAACGCAACTGTTGGTGCAGGGTTACCCATTAACTATTCTGTCAGGGACTTGCGGGAAAGCGGCGATACGATCCTGTCTATCAGTGGGATTTTCTCTGGTACATTATCGTGGCTGTTCCTCCAGTTTGATGGCACAGTTCCTTTCAGCGATCTGGTGGAACAGGCATGGCAACAAGGGCTAACAGAGCCTGATCCCCGCATTGATCTTTCAGGTCAGGATGTGATGCGTAAGCTAGTGATTCTGGCTCGTGAGGCTGGCTATGAGATTGAGCCGGATCAGGTGCGGATAGAATCACTTGTACCACCAGAAGCCAGCGTTGGCTCGATTGACGAGTTTTTTGAAAACAGCTCTGCGATTAATGAGCAAATGCAGAAACGGCTGGACGCTGCGCGTGAAATGGGCATGGTACTGCGTTATGTGGCGCGCTTTGATGCCAAAGGTAAGGCTAAAGTAGGAGTGGAAGCGGTGCGTTCAGAGCATCCTTTAGCTTCGTTATTACCGGGGGATAATGTGTTCGCCATAGAAAGCCGCTGGTATCGTGATAACCCTCTGGTCATTCGTGGCCCGGGCGCAGGGCGTGATGTCACGGCCGGTGCGATTCAGTCAGATTTGAATCGTTTATCGCAACTTTTATAGTAATCCGCACTTTCTATCAGAATATTTGATTTATGCCTGTTCCATCTTTTATTTTTGATTGGAGCAGGCTCAAGTAGCCCCCATTTACCAGCCAAAGTTCGTTGTTTTTCCTTCATTGTTGGGAATTTTCAAAGCCAATAGTCTGACTCAGATTAAAGAAAGTTTTGAGCAAAATTTCATAAAATCCGCCCAATTTGTTTGTTTTCTGATATGAATAGTAGATTAAATATACCCAATGGATTTCAAGTTGCATCGCGGCGGCAAGGGAAGTCATCCCCGGGAGCATAGATAACTATGTGACCGGGGTGAATGAGCGCAGCCAACAAAGAGGCAGCTTGAAAGGCGAAGGGTAAACATGCATACAGCAACACAAGGTCAGGACTCACATGAATCAACAATATTCCGCAATGCGAAGTAATGTCAGTATGCTTGGTAAGATACTGGGAAACACGATCAAAGAGGCTCAGGGAAAGGACATTCTTGATAAAGTTGAAACGATAAGGAAGTTATCCAAATCATCCCGTGCCGGAAACGACGCTGATCGCCAGCAACTGTTATCGACACTGCAAAATTTATCTAATGATGAATTACTGCCGGTTGCCAGAGCGTTTAACCAGTTTCTTAATCTGGCCAATGCTGCTGAACAATATCACAGCATCTCACCGCATGGTGAAGCAGCCAGTAACCCGGTTGCATTAGCAGCACTCTTTGAACGGCTGAAAAGTAAAAACTTCAATAATGATGATTTGGTTCAGGCGGTCAATGAACTTTCCATTGAACTGGTGCTGACCGCGCATCCGACAGAAATTGCCCGTCGCACTCTGATCCATAAACTGGTTGAAGTGAATACCTGTCTGGCACAGCTGGATCATGATGATTTGGCTGATTACGAGCATAACAATATCATGCGTCGTTTACGCCAGTTGGTTGCTCAGTCCTGGCATACCGATGAAATCCGCAAGATCCGCCCTACCCCGATTGATGAAGCCAAATGGGGTTTTGCGGTAGTGGAAAATAGCCTGTGGGAAGGTGTTCCTGCGTTTTTGCGTGAATTCAATGAGCAATTAGAAGAATCTATCGGTTACAGCTTACCGGTGGAAGCGGTGCCAATCCGTTTTACTTCCTGGATGGGTGGCGATCGGGATGGAAATCCTAACGTCACCGCAGAAGTTACCCGCCATGTGCTGTTACTTAGCCGCTGGAAAGCCGCTGACTTGTTTCTGAAGGATATTCAGGTTCTGGTATCCGAGCTTTCGATGTCGGAATGCACGCCAGAGCTACGTCAGCTGGCAGGAGGAGATGAGGTTATCGAGCCTTATCGTGAAATTGCTAAACAGCTGCGTACTCAATTAAATAATACGCTGGCATATCTGGAAAAACGCCTGAAAGGTGAACAGGTTATCCCTCCCACAGATTTATTGCTGCATAACGATCAATTATGGCAGCCGCTCTATGCCTGTTATCAGTCCCTGAAATCCTGCGGTATGGAAATTATCGCCGATGGTCAGTTGCTGGATATTCTGCGTCGTATCCGTTGTTTCGGTCTGTCACTGGTTCGCATTGATATTCGTCAGGAAAGTACCCGTCATACTGATGCTATCGCCGAGCTGACCCAATATCTGGAAATGGGCGATTATGCGAGCTGGTCAGAAACAGAGAAACAGGCCTTTTTGTTACGTGAACTGAATTCGAAGCGTCCATTAATTCCCCGTCACTGGCAGCCAAGTGCAGAAACTCAGGAAGTATTGGAAACCTGTAAAGTCATTGCAGAATCGCCACCGGATGCGATTGCCGCCTATGTGATTTCCATGGCGAAAGTCCCTTCAGATGTACTGGCAGTGAAATTACTGCTGAAAGCTGCGGATTGTTCATTGTCATTACCTGTAGCCCCATTATTTGAAACGCTTGATGACCTGAATAACGCGGAAAGCGTGATCCAGCAATTGCTCCATATCGAATGGTATCGTGAACTGATTCAGGATAAACAAATGGTCATGATTGGCTATTCTGATTCGGCAAAAGATGCGGGCGTGATGGCAGCATCGTGGGCACAGTATCGTGCTCAGGATGCACTGATCAGAGTGTGTGAAAAAGAAGGTGTGAAACTGACACTGTTTCACGGCCGGGGAGGAACAATCGGGCGTGGTGGTGCTCCGGCACATTCGGCATTACTTTCTCAGCCGCCGGGCAGCCTGAAAGGAGGGTTGCGTGTAACAGAGCAGGGAGAAATGATCCGCTTCAAGTTCGGTTTGCCACAGGTGACGATCAGTAGTCTGGCAATGTACGCCAGCGCCATTCTGGAGGCGAACTTATTGCCACCGCCAGAGCCGAAACCTGAATGGAAGCAGATCATGGATACGCTTTCCGATATTTCCTGTGATATGTATCGTGATTACGTCCGTGAGCAGCCGGAATTTGTACCTTATTTCCGTTCGGCAACTCCTGAACAGGAGCTGGCGAAATTACCGTTAGGCTCGCGCCCTGCCAAACGTCGTCCGACAGGTGGAGTAGAAAGCCTGCGCGCCATTCCGTGGATTTTTGCATGGACGCAAAACCGCCTGATGCTTCCGGCATGGCTGGGGGCAGGTGCTGCATTACAGCATGTGATAGAGGCTGATCAGCAGGATACTTTGTCGGAAATGTCTCGTGACTGGCCATTTTTTACGACGCGTATCGCTATGCTGGAGATGGTTTTTGCCAAAGCTGATTTATGGTTGGCGGAATATTATGACCAACGTTTGGTTGATAAAAAACTGTGGCCGCTGGGTACGAAACTGCGTAATCAACTTTTAGCCGATATCGAGACTGTTCTGGCCGTTTCACGTGATGGGCAACTGATGGCGGATCTACCGTGGATAGCGGAATCCATCGCATTACGTAATGTTTATACAGACCCGCTGAATGTTTTACAGGCAGAGCTATTACAACGTTCCCGCCAGCAGGAACAGCCTGATCCTCGCGTAGAGCTGGCGCTGATGGTAACAATAGCAGGAGTTGCGGCGGGGATGCGCAATACAGGTTAGTATTTCGTTTTCTTGATGAGAAAAATGGTGAAACCGGATGGGAAACTGTCCGGTTTTGCTTATCGTATCGGTAGTCCATTCAAACATAAATTACAGGGAGCTAATTCGCTTATTATCTATCTGTCTAATATGCTTGCTTCTCTGTCAGTGGGTATGGAGGCTGGGTGGTATATCCTGAATATTGTTATACACAATGGATTTCAAGATGCATCGCGGCGGCAAGGGAGTGAATCCCCAGGAGCATAGATAACTATGTGACTGGGGGGAACGAGTGCAGCCAACAAAGAGGCAACTTGAAAGACGAAGTGTATAGTATGGTTATTATTGTTGGATTTCTGTTTTGGTTTATCAAAAGCAACCGCAATATTTAATTAAAGTCATTTTTATTGCGGTTGCCATTTTATTTAGTTAATTTTTAGAAGAATTTTATGATTTGTTTATTACTTCATTACCTGTATCGATTTTCTGAGTACTTGCCTTACCGGCTTTTACTTTAAGGTAGTTGGCTACCGTCTTTGAGAAAATCAGATTACATAGGACGCCAAGATAAAGAATAAACTGAATCATAAAGGCAATCATAGCACCACCCTGTTCAGCCGGATTTTCATACTTCAAATATTTGTCATTAGTACCAGCGAATGCTTCATAATTTCTAAATATAAAGACGAGCATTAATATTATCCATGCGAATATAAGGAATTTTTTTGCATTTTTCTTTGGTGATACCGTCATCCAAAACCCATAAGATAGCACGACCAAAATAATTACTCTGATCAAGAAATACACCAGAATGGTACGAGCTTCATCAGATAATAGTCCGTATTTAGCTATGATCTGAGAAAAAGGAATAAGTAGGGTAAGTATTCCAACAAGATGATCTAATGACATGATGAGAAGAAGAACTAACATGACCCAAATACTGAATGGTCTTTTCATTTTATATCCTTTAAATGATGTTGCTATGTGGTAGGAAGTAATCTAATCGTATTTAGCCATCTGGTGTAGAGCGAAAGTATAAAATTCTTTTGATTCTTGCTTGTTCAAAAATATTTTTGCAGGGAAGCATATATCATGAAATACTTTGCTGCGTATATAGACATTGTTTTTCTTGCGGTAAATATCATCTATGTCAGGCCAAAAAACGCGCACTTCAATATTGCAATGATAAATATAAACAAAATAGCGATTAGCTTTGAGTACATATAAAGTATCAGGTGAAGTCGATTCGTATACTGCATTTTTTTTTATAAAATAGTTGGTTAATGAATCACGGATAGAAAATAATGAGAAAAGCAAAACAATTGCGATAATGTCTGCCCATACTAAGATCATATCTATCTGAGATACAGGTATTTTTCCACTGGCTAACATCATCAGAAGTAACACACTATCTAACATAATTATCATGAATGTGATTTTTGCTATATTTCCTAGAATACCTAATAGCTTATAACCTTTTTGTATTGCTTCTCTTTTACTGGGTTTAGTGTACTTCGCTAGCTGTTCCTGCTCTTGGTTGGTAAGATTAAAGCGAAACTGATATCTTGTTTTCATACCTGTAGTTATTCCTTTTAGACATGATTCTTACTAACTATTTATAATAAATTAGAGTTTTTAGTGATAAAAGGTAGATATGATATCGTGTTGAATGAGGTTTTATTTAGTGAATAACGACATCTACTTCAATAGAGAGTTGATAAAGTACACTAAAGTATAAATATTGCAGAATATATTTAGATGTAATTTTGGCGTTGTCTTTATAACTTGAGGGAAGTAGGAGAGAGTATATTATTACTGAGTATGAAAACTCATAAAGCCGGAGATTAAAGTTTTGTCCGGCTTTTGTGAACGAATCAACAAGGGCGAACCCCTAATGTATGGCAGATTGCATAACTCAATTCCGCTCGGTTCAGAGTATAAAAATGGAAATCTTTCACTCCTTCGCGGCTCAGAATTTTCACCATATCCATTGCTATTGAAGCGCCCACTAAGCTGCGGCTTTCAGGATCATCATCCAATCCTTCAAACATTCTGGTCATCCAGCTTGGGATACGAACATTAGTCATAGTCGCAAACCGCTGTAGCTGACGGAAGTTAGAGACAGGTAAAATTCCCGGCACGATTTCTACATCAATTCCTGTTGAAACACAGCGATCACGAAAGCGAAGATAACTTTCCACATCAAAAAAGAATTGAGTAATAGCGCGATTGGCACCGGCATCAATTTTTCTTTTTAGGTTAATCAGGTCAGATTGCGCACTTTTTGCTTCGGGATGGACTTCCGGATAAGCCGCTACGGAAATATCAAAATCAGCCTCTTTTTTTAATAGTGCAACCAAATCAGCGCCGTACATTTCAGGTTTACTGCTGCCATTTGGTAAATCGCCGCGCAAGGCCACAATATGACGAATCCCGCTACTCCAGTAATCGTGGGCGATGTTACACAATTCTTCACGGTTGGCATCAATACAGGTTAGATGCGGTGCAGCTTCAAGGCCTGTTCTGTCTTTGATCCCCTTAATGATGCTATGAGTACGATCACGCTCACCAGAATTGGCTCCATAAGTCACGGAAACAAACTTAGGCTTGAGTTTGCTTAGACGGTCAATGGACTTCCACAGGGTCTGTTCCATTTCAGCCGTTTGGGGGGGAAAAAATTCGAAGGAAACACGAATTTGACCTTCAAGTTCAGCCAGATTCTGATTTAGTGCCTCTTGATGATTAGCGTGAAAGAAACTCATACCCTGTACCCTCGTGAACGAACGGAGTTTTTCTCCGATTATATTTAGATGCTTAAGTGTTTATATGTCTATCCGTTTAGATGTCCAAATAGAATGAGCGAAGCGGGATTTTTAGTCAATTAGGAAATGGCTTATTTCCAGTGAGGAATATTCAGTGTGATCAGGAAAGAAATTCATGTTGGGAAAAAGTGCTATGAAAAATGTGTTATTAACGAAACCGGGATAATTTTTGTACAAGATAGGTTGTGTTTTATAGACTATAATCTATTCTGCGTTTATAGCCTACAGTCTATGATTCACTTGGAAAATTATAACTGTATAGAGGGAGTAAAATGTGTGGGAGTTAATAACAACAGAACTGTTTGACCAGTGGTTTAATGTGCAACCAGATGAATTACAAGAAAGTGTTTTGGCAGTAATGCATGTGTTAGCGCTCAAAGGGCCAGTACTGGGCCGACCATTGGTTGATACATTGAATGGTTCCTGTTATCCGAACATGAAAGAATTACGGATCCAACATAATGGAGTTCCAATTCGTGCTTTTTTTGCATTTGATCCAAAACGTCAGGCAATTATTCTTTGTGCAGGTAACAAAGAAGGGCAGAATCAACGATTGTTCTATAAAGAGATGATTAGAATTGCGGATGAACAATTCAGAATTCATCTAGAAAATCTGGAGAGATGATATGGCTACGTTAAAAGAACTAATGGAAAAACGCAGTCCCGAGAGCCAAGAGAGAATTAAAGAAAAAGCAGCGGAGTTGTTGCTTGAAACACAACTATATCAAATTCGTGAAACGTTAGAGCTTTCACAAACTCAGGTCGCAAAAAATTTAGGTATTGCACAGTCATCAGTTGCTGCAATCGAGCAACGGGGAAATGAATTAAAAATTTCCACACTCAAAAAGTACATTGAGTCTATGGGGGGAGAAATGACCCTTGGTGTTAAATTACCTAATGGCGATTCAATGAATTTTTCCATTTAAAATAAGTGGGACCGTGGTCCCACTCCGAAAAATGAGCTTTAATCCACACCCAAACAAAAATGCTCCACAATCTGGGCGATCAGTTTCCTTGTCGGCTCAATCATCGACACTTCTATATATTCATCAGGTTGATGGGCCTGCTCAATGGAGCCCGGTCCCAGAACTATTGTCGGGCAGAGTTGCTGAATAAAAGGGGCTTCCGTACAGTAATTGACGGTTTCTGCTTTTGTTCCTAATAGTCTTTCGATGACACCGACCAGTTTGTGATTGGTCGGGCACTCATAACCGGGAATGGGGGGATGAAGTTCTGTCACATTCAGGCGTCCCGGCCAGCGTTGCTTGACGGGTTCCAGTGATTCATTCAGTGCTTCATTCAAATCCTGTAATGTTAGGCCGGGTAGCGGGCGAATATCCATATGCAGCTCACAGCAGGCACAGATCCGGTTAGCTGCATCACCACCGTGGATATGACCAAAATTCATGGTGGGATAGGGAATGGCGAAAGCCGGATTATGGTAACGCTCCTGCAAGGTATGACGTAATTTCATCAGCTGAGTGATGGATTCATGCATCAAATCAATCGCATTAACACCCCGTGCCGGATCACTGGAGTGGCCGGATTTTCCTTCAATACGGATAGCATGGGCAACATGCCCTTTATGGGCGCGGATTGGCTGTAGTGATGTCGGTTCGCCAATAATGGCAAAATCAGGCCGGATAGTTGCGTTTGCGGCAAAATATCGGGCACCAGCCATTGAGGTTTCTTCATCTGCGGTTGCCAGAATATAGAGTGGGTGAGACAGCTTACTAATATCAATATCTCGTATTGCATCAATGATAAAGGCAAAGAAGCCTTTCATATCAGCAGTTCCCAGTCCGTATAATTTGCCATTACGCTCTGTCAGTGTGAATGGATCCTGAGTCCAGCGCCCGGCATCAAATGGTACAGTGTCTGTATGACCGCATAAAAGTAACCCTCCAGAGCCACTCCCTAACGTTGCCAGCATATTAAATTTTCCGCGAGATTCCGGCACAGGCTGAACCTCAATTTCAAAACCAATCTGTTTCAGCCAGTCAGCCAATAGAGAGATAACCGATTCATTACTTTGATCTAGCTCTTCATCTACGGCACTGATGGAGGGTGCTGCGATAAGCTGGCGATATAATTCAATAAACGTTGGTAATTTAATATTCACTGTTGACAGCCCTTATTCAAGATAGTATCAATATTAATGCAATTTAATTGAATATAAATTCAATTGTGTAATCGGGTTACTACATTGGGTTAATACAATACATTGGGTTCATACAAGGTGAATAAATCCCATGCTTAATACGTTGATAGTTGGTGCCAGTGGCTATACCGGAGCGGAATTAGCAGCATGTCTGCAACGCCATCCTTATATACATCTTGCGGGTCTGATGGTTTCTGCTCAAAGCTCTGATGCCGGAAAGTGCTTGTCAGAACTTTACCCACAGTATAAAGGAACCCTTGATTTACCTTTACAGCCGTTAACTGATGTGGCTGAAGCCGCAAGCGGTATTGATATCGTTTTCCTTGCTACTGCACACGAAGTCAGCCATGACATTGCTCCGGAATTTCTACAGGCAGGCTGTATCGTATTTGATTTATCTGGTGCCTATCGCTTACAAAATACACGTTTTTATTCAGAATACTATGGATTTGAGCATAAAAATACCGATTGGCTTGAGCAGGCGGTATATGGGCTGGCGGAATGGCAGGCGGAGAAAATTAAAACAGCTCAGCTAATCGCAGTGCCGGGTTGTTACCCTACGGTTTCACAGCTTTCGCTGAAACCACTGCTGGAAGCTGGTTTGCTGGATACAGGACAGTGGCCCGTTATTAATGCTGTCAGTGGTGTGAGTGGGGCCGGGCGTAAGGCGTCAATAAATAACAATTTTTGTGAAGTCAGTTTGCAGCCTTACGGTGTTTTCAATCATCGCCACCAGCCGGAAATTGCTACACATTTAGGGATAGATGTGATTTTCACCCCCCATTTGGGCAATTTTGCGCGAGGGATCTTAGCTACGATTACCTGCAAGCTGAAAGCTGGTATCACAGAAGAACAAGTCAGGCATACCTATCAACAGGCGTATCACGATAAGCCACTTATTCGGTTATATGAAAAAGGTGTTCCTGCCCTGAAAGGGGTCGTCGGGTTGCCATTCTGTGATATTGGTTTTGCTGTACAAGGGCAGCATCTGATTATTGTCGGGGCTGAGGATAATCTTCTGAAAGGTGCAGCAGCGCAGGCAGTACAGTGTATGAATATTCGCTTCGGGTTCGAAGAAACTCAGGCGTTACTTTAATTTAGTGTGTTTTGAATTCAGAGCTTTTTTATTTCAGAAATTATTTGATATCGACAGAGGATAAATCTGATGGAGCCATTAGTTATCAAGCTGGGTGGGGTGTTATTAGATAGTGATGAAGCGCTGGTACGATTATTTTCCACATTACAGTTATATCGAAAAACGCATAAACGTCCTCTAGTCATTGTACATGGGGGCGGTTGCTTGGTTGATGAACTGATGCAGAAATTACAGTTGCCGATTATCAAGAAACAAGGCCTGCGTGTAACGCCAGAAGATCAGATTGATATTATTACCGGGACACTGGCTGGCACAGCTAATAAAACCTTACTCTCCTGGGCGATAAAATACCGTTTACCTGCGGTTGGTCTATGTTTGGGTGATGGCTGTGTTGTGAAAGTTTCTCAGTTTAACGAGGAATTTGGTCACACGGGCATGGCTTCCCCCGGTAATCCGGATTTGCTGAAAATTTTACTGGATATCGGTTATATCCCCATTATTAGCTCTATTGGTATTACAGAAGACGGCAAATTAATGAATGTGAATGCAGATCAGGCTGCTACAGCTGTCGCACAGTCACTGGATGCCGATTTAGTTTTTCTGTCAGATGTCAGCGGTATTCTGAACGGAAAAGGCAACAAGATCCCTGAAGTTTCAGAAAAAGAAATACAGCAGATGATTAAACAGGGTGTGATTACTGACGGCATGGTTGTGAAAGTCCATGCAGCACTGGAAGCCGCAAAAACACTGGGGCGTCCGGTGGATATCGCCAGCTGGCGTTATGCTGATCAACTGATTGCTCTATTTAATGGTATATCCGTTGGCACTCGTATTCTGGCATAACCATTCTGACATAACAGAGAATGAAAACGGTTTTGACTGATTAACAGCATGGCACCTTTCTGGTGAAAACTTGCTGGTGAATAAAAGTAAAAGGCTACCTCTATGACAACGACGACTACTTCGGTAAAAAACAGTATTAAAAAGATTGTGCTGGCATATTCTGGCGGTTTGGATACTTCTGCCATCATTCCGTGGCTGAAAGAACATTATGGCAACTGTGATGTGATTGCGTTTGTCGCCGATGTTGGTCAGAGCCGTGAAGATTTGGAGGGTATAGAACAAAAAGCATTACGTTCCGGCGCTTCAGAATGCCATATCGCCGATCTGCGTGAAGAATTCATCAAAGAATATGTTTATCCGGTACTGAAAACCGGAGCATTGTACGAAGGCAGTTATTTGCTCGGTACTTCAATGGCTCGCCCGATTATTGCTAAAGCGCAGGTTGAACTGGCCCTGAAAGTGGGTGCTGATGCGCTGGCGCATGGGGCGACAGGTAAAGGGAATGATCAGGTTCGTTTTGAGAGTACCTATACGGCATTGGCTCCACATCTGAAAGTCGTCGCTCCGTGGCGAGAGTGGGATCTGCGTTCCCGCGAGGCGTTGTTGGATTACCTGAAAGTCCGCGATATTCCTACTACGGCAACACTGGAAAAAATTTACAGCCGTGATGAAAACGCGTGGCACATTTCCACCGAAGGTGGCGTATTGGAAAATACGTGGAATGCGGCGAATAAAGATTGTTGGGAGTGGACTGTAGAGCCGGAAGATGCTCCTGACGAGCCTGAATATCTTTCTGTCACTGTTGAGAGAGGAGAGGTTGTCGGAGTTAATGGGAAATTACTGTCGCCATATCAATGCCTTAATGAATTGAATGAGCTGGGTGCTAAACATGGTATTGGCCGGGTCGATATTGTGGAAAACCGTCTGGTCGGAATGAAGTCCCGTGGTTGTTATGAAACACCGGGAGGAACCATCATGATGGCGGCTCTGCGTGGTATTGAACAATTAGTTCTGGATCGTGACAGTTTTAAATGGCGTCAGCAGCTGGGTCTGGAAATGTCTTATGTTGTTTACGATGGGCGCTGGTTTGTGCCGCTGCGTCAGTCTATTCAGGCTGCGGCAGAGATGCTGGCTGAGAATGTCAGTGGTGAAGTGATCCTGAAGCTGTATAAGGGGCAGGTGACAGCCACTCAGAAAACATCTCCTCATAGTCTCTACTCTGAAGAGTTTGCTACTTTTGGCGAGGATGAAGTTTATGATCACAGCCATGCTGAAGGGTTTATCCGCCTCCATTCGCTTTCTTCCCGCATTCGTGCGCTGAAAAGCAAAAAGTAATTTCCGGGTAATAAAAAGAAGAGGAATGCAATTATGGCACTTTGGGGTGGGCGCTTCAGTCAGGAAGCTGATCAGCAATTTAAGCAGTTTAATGATTCCCTGTGTTTTGATTATCGTCTGGCAGAGCAGGATATTGTTGGCTCTGTCGCATGGTCAAAGGCGCTGGTTACAGTGGGTGTTCTGACATCTGAAGAGCAGCAGAAGCTGGAGTTGGCGTTGAATGCATTATTGGATGAAGTGAGAACCAACCCAGAGGCTATTTTGCAAAGCGATGCGGAAGATATTCATAGCTGGGTGGAAGGCCAGCTGATCGCAAAAGTTGGGGATTTAGGCAAAAAACTGCATACAGGACGAAGCCGTAATGATCAG
Source organism: Xenorhabdus sp. PB30.3 (assembly GCF_963895965.1). NCBI lineage: Bacteria > Pseudomonadati > Pseudomonadota > Gammaproteobacteria > Enterobacterales > Morganellaceae > Xenorhabdus > Xenorhabdus sp. PB30.3. The sequence continues at coordinate 43,577 of NZ_CAWQMW010000114.1, forward strand.
GTCGCGACTGACCTGAAGTTGTGGTGTAAGGATCAGATAGCGGATATCCGGCAGGCTCTGACATCATTACAACAGGCATTAGTGATTACGGCTGAGAATAATCAGGATGCTGTTATGCCGGGGTATACTCATTTACAGCGGGCACAGCCGGTGACTTTCGCACACTGGTGTCTCGCATATGCAGAAATGCTTGCCCGTGATGAAAGCCGTTTGCAGGATACTTTAAAACGGCTGGATGTCAGTCCGTTGGGATGTGGTGCGTTAGCAGGAACGGCTTATGATATTGATCGGGAACAATTGGCATCATGGCTTGGTTTTGCATCAGCAACCCGTAATAGTCTAGATAGCGTGTCAGACCGTGATCATGTGCTGGAACTGCTGTCAAATGCCAGCATCAGTATGATCCATCTTTCGCGTTTTGCCGAAGATCTGATTTTCTTCAACAGTGGAGAAGCGGACTTCATTGAATTATCGGATCGGGTAACATCTGGTTCTTCTTTGATGCCTCAAAAGAAAAACCCTGACGCACTGGAACTTATCCGTGGTAAATGTGGCCGGGTACAGGGTGCATTGACAGGTATGATGATGACATTAAAAGGGCTGCCCCTCGCTTATAACAAAGATATGCAGGAGGATAAGGAAGGGCTGTTTGATGCGTTAGATACCTGGCGGGTTTGCCTGCATATGGCAGCAATGGTATTGGATGGCATTCAGATAAAACGTGAGCGTTGCCGGGAGGCAGCAAAGCAGGGCTACGCTAATGCTACGGAATTAGCCGATTATCTGGTGGCAAAAGGTGTTCCATTTCGTGAAGCGCATCACATCGTTGGTGAAGTAGTGATTGATGCAATAAAGAAAGGTAAGGCGCTGGAAGAGTTGTCATTATCTGAATTACAAAAGTTCAGTGAAACTATTTTAATCGATGTATACGATATTTTATCGTTACAGTCCTGTCTGGATAAACGTCTGGCAAAAGGTGGCGTGGCACAGAAACAGGTAACGCTGGCTATTGCTGAGGCAAAGCAGAGGCTACACCTCAGCTAACTGAAACCCCTCTGAGTATATAACTTCCCCGGGTCAACGAATTGGGCTGCCTGCTTATTGCGGTGGTCCGATTTATCTATTTTTTGAATGAATTCCGTCATTTTTTATCTGGTAACTTTATAAAAAAACTGAAATCGCCACGAATTGATAGTTTTCTCCTCTCATGCATATAATGATTTATTGATCAATTCTATCATTGATATCAAAACAATGAGGTTGGGAATGAATATCCGCGATTTGGAATATCTTGTGGCACTTGCTGAGTATCGGCATTTTCGCAGGGCTGCTGATTCTTGCCATGTCAGCCAGCCGACGCTCAGTGGGCAGATACGCAAACTTGAGGATGAGTTGGGCGTAATGCTGCTGGAACGCACAAGCCGCAAGGTCTTGTTTACACAACAGGGAATGTTGCTGGTGGAGCAAGCCAAGACGGTATTGCGAGAAGTGAAGGTATTACAGGAAATGGCCTCACTTCAGGGTGAAAGTATGTCCGGCCCATTACATATCGGTCTTATTCCAACTGTTGGCCCTTATCTCCTGCCACTGATTATCCCTGAACTGCATAAGTTGTTCCCCAAGCTGGAAATGTACCTGCACGAAGCCCAGACTCAGAGCCTTCTGGCTCAGCTTGATAGCGGAAAATTAGACTGTGCGATTCTGGCTGCAATAAAAGAAACGGAAGCGTTTATTGAAATTCCTCTTTTTGAGGAACCGATGAAGCTTGCGGTCTATGAAGAACATAAATGGGCAGATCGGGATAAGATCAATATGAGCGAGCTGACCGGTGAAAAGTTATTGATGCTGGAAGATGGCCACTGCTTACGTGATCAGGCAATGGGGTTCTGTTTTCAGGCCGGAGCCAAAGAAGATACTCATTTCAGGGCAACCAGTATGGAAACATTGCGTAATATGGTTGCGGCAGGGAGCGGCATCACTTTGTTGCCTGATTTGGCTGTCCCTAAAGAGAAAAAGCGTGATGGGATCTGTTATCTCGAGTGTCATAATCCCTTGCCGGAACGTTCTGTGATTCTGGTTTATCGTCCCGGCTCACCTCTGCGTAATCGCTATGAGCAACTGGCAGAGGCGATCCGAACCAGAATGATGAATTATTTCGACATTAGTGGAACAACATCAAAATAACCGGTTCAGTCCATTAAGGGCAGCAACGCGATAAGCTTCGGCCATTGTCGGATAGTTGAAGGTTGTATTAACGAAATACTCGATACTATTACCTTCACCTTTTTGTTCCATAATCGCCTGACCGATATGAATAATCTCCGCTGCACGTTCGCCAAAACAGTGAATGCCGAGGATCTGTTTTGTCTCGCGGTGGAATAATATCTTGATGCTGCCTACATTCATCCCTGCAATCTGTGCTCTGGCCAGATGTTTAAACTGGGCACGTCCCACTTCATACGGAACTTTCATCGCTGTTAGTTCCTGCTCAGTTTTACCTACAGAACTGATTTCAGGGATGGTATAAATGCCCGTTGGGATATCGTCTACCAGATACTGTTCGGCATTCTTAGCTCCGGTCATGATGGCTTTTGCTGCAATGTGCCCCTGATTGTAGGCGGCAGAAGCAAGGCTGGGATAACCAATAACATCACCAACAGCATAAATATTTTCATTACTGGTTTGATAAACCCGGTTTACTTTCATTAAACCACGGCTATCGGTTTCCAGCCCGACGTTTTCCATCCCGAGTTTATCTGTGTTGCCGGTTCGGCCATTGGCATAAAGCAGACAGTCTGCTTTAACTTTCTTGCCTGATTTCAGATGGATAATGACGCCATCTTCAAGACCTTCAATCTTTTCATATTCTTCGTTATGGCGGATAACAATACCGCTATTCCAGAAATGATAAGACAACGCGTCAGACATTTCCTGATCAAGAAATGACAGCAGATGGTCACGGGTATTGATCAAATCGACCTTAACGCCCAACCCACGGAAGATAGAAGCATATTCGCAGCCAATCACACCCGCGCCATAAATAATGACATGACGTGGTTCGTGATCCAGTTCCAGAATAGTATCGCTGTTATAAATACGGGAATGAGTGAAGTCGACATCGGGAGGGCAATAAGGGCGAGAGCCTGTGGCAATAATTATTTTGTCGGCACTCAATATATCTACACTATCATCAGCATAACGCACACTAACATGATGTTCATCGATAAAGGTGGCTTCACCGGCAAACATCTTACACCGATTGCGCTCATAAAACCCTTGCCGCATTTTAGTTTGCTGATTTATGACAACTTCGGCATGACGTAAAATTTCTGAAAACGAAGAGCGAAGAATGCGGGAGTTGTCACTGTAGAGAGGATTTTGATTAAATTCAATAATACGACTGACAGCATGGCGGAGAGCTTTGGACGGGATAGTGCCCCAGTGGGTACAGCCGCCGCCAATATTGTTATAACGCTCTATAACTGCAACGTTTTTTCTTTGTTTTGCCAACCCCATTGCTGCCCCTTCTCCACCGGGTCCGGAGCCAATCACAATGGCATCAAAATGAGTATATTGCATAGAGGAAAGACCTGTTTTTACACAAAATAACAACTCTATATTAACATTGGTTGGCGTAATAACCTAATTAGAGTACGGTTTTTGTTTCCGGCGTTGATATAAAACTAAGGAAACATTGGTTAATATCTTTAAGAGAACAATCACAGCAAATGTAGCAGAATCTGATATATTTGCTGCATAGTATAGTCGAGTATGTATATCAGGATTGCTGTGAATAATGTAACTGGTGTCAGAGCGAAACAGAAAGAGAAAACCCGTCGTTCACTGATTGAAGCAGCATTTAGCCAACTGAGTGCTGAACGTAGTTTCACCAGCCTGAGTTTACGGGAAGTCGCCCGGGAAGCAGGAATTGCACCGACTTCATTTTATCGCCATTTTCGTGATGTGGATGAATTAGGGCTGACGATGGTGGATGAAAGCGGCTTAATGCTGCGTCAGCTTATGCGTCAGGCTCGACAGCGTATCGCAAAAGGTGGGAGTATCATTCGCACCTCTGTTTCAACCTTTATGGAGTTTATCGGTAATAATCCGAATGCATTCAGGTTATTACTGCGTGAACGTTCCGGTACATCGGCTGAGTTCCGTGCCGCTGTCGCACGGGAAATCCAACATTTTATTGCAGAACTGGCAGACTACCTTGAGCAGGCCAGTCATATGCCTCGCCATTTTACCGAAATACAAGCCGAAGCGATGGTAACAATTGTGTTCAGTGCGGGTGCAGAAGCGCTGGATATTGATGAAGAAAAAAGACGTCGTCTCGAAGAACGTTTGGTATTACAACTGCGTATGATTTCCAAAGGTGCTTTTTACTGGTATCGGCGGGAGCAGGAAAAAACGGCTAACTTAAAAAATACTGTCCTAAAAACCGCTGTCTCTAAGACTTCTGTCCCTAAAACCCCTTGAACACGACTGAAAGGAGAACAACACGATGGAACAATATCGCCAGGATAAAAGCACAATGCTGCTGGCTCTTATCGTTGGATTGGCAACTCACGGCACTTTTTCAGCATTTTTTAATTCGTTGGTACCTTTTTCAATTTTCCCGATTATCACACTTGCACTATCTCTGTATTGTCTCCATCAGCGTTATTTAAATTATCCTATGGCTGAGGGATTACCAAAACTGGCTGTTGGTTGTTTCTTCTTAGGCCTTTTTGCCTATAACGCAATTATTCGGGTTAACCACCCAGAAATTGGCTCTAACTTCCTGTCTGTTGTGGTTGGAACGGCATTAGTCTTCTGGCTTTACAGGAAGATAAAAGGGCGCAGACAACAGGCAACCTTGTCAGAAAAACATAACTGATGACTGTTTGAGAAATATGTTATGAAAACGCCATAATAATCAGTTATGGCGTTTGTAAGGTAAAAACGGGTTGTAGTAATAATAGAATTAATTGATTCTTTCCAGTAATACCCCACACTCCATATGATGGGTATAAGGGAACTGATCAAAAAGAGCCAGCTTGCTGATTTTGTGGGTTTGCGACAATGTTTCCAGATTCTGGCAGAGTGTTTCCGGGTTACAGGAAATGTACAGAATGCGCGGGTATCCCTGTACCATTTTCACCGTTTCCTCATCTAAACCACTACGCGGTGGGTCGACAAAAATGGTTTCACACTGATAACTCTTCAGGTCAATTCCCTGAAGACGGTTGAACTCCCGCTCTCCATTCATTGCCTGAGTGAATTCTTCTGCGGACATACGGATAATCTGTACGTTATCAATCTGATTGGCTTCAATATTAAACTGAGCAGCAGCAACGGAAGGTTTAGCAATTTCCGTCGCCAGCACACGTTCAAAGTTCTGAGCCAATGCCAGAGAAAAGTTACCATTACCACAATACAGTTCAAGTAGGTCGCCTTTGGCGTCTTTGGTGCTGTTAATCGCCCACTCCAGCATATGGATATTGATACTGGCGTTTGGCTGGGTAAAGCTGTTTTCAACCTGACGGTAAATCATTGTCTTACCGGCGACAGGTAGCTCTTCATCTATATAGTCATGATCAAGCATAATTTTGGTTTTTGATGCACGCCCAATAAGCTGAACATCAAAGCCTTCTGCTTTTAGCTGATCCCGCAATGCGATTGCTTGTTCACGCCACTCATCCCCCAGTTTTTTATGATAAAGGAGGGAAACAATGATTTTGTTGCTGCGAGTGGCGAGATAATCAGCCTGAAACAGTTTGTGGCGCAATACTGAATTATTTTTTACACCCGCAATAATGGCCTGCATCATGCTATTAATGAGTTGGCAGGCTACGGGAAACTGATCAATCCGGATACGCTGCTTAGTTTGTTGATCAAACATAATGTGGTAGAGGTCATCTTCCTCATGCCAGATACGGAATTCTGCACGCATTCTGTAGTGAGATGCAGGGGAACGGAAAACTTCAGGCTCGGGCGCACTAAAGGAAACCATCATTTCTTTCAGACGATGGACTTTCTCCATCAATTGGTTTTCATAATCTTCCGTTGGCAAGAGATTCTGCATTATCTGGTTCTCGTATGATCACATTAAGAAAAATTTCCGAGCGGCATTGTAGGGAAAGTACAAAGGATGTCCAGTTTTCTGGTTCATTACCCGGCTTTTTTGATAGGAAGGTATTCTGGACACTACCCAGCCTTCATCGTAGCATGGCTCTTTAATTGTTAGACTCCATTCTCTCCCATGATAAATAAAAAACACACTTTCATATCCGCCACTTTCATGGTGGTGTTTTCTGGCTGGAGCAATTTCTCCGCCGCAGATAATCAGGACTCGCTGGTAGTGACAGCAAACCGCTTTAAACAGCCCGTTTCTTCTGTTCTGGCACCAGTAACAGTTGTGACCCGTGACGAAATAGACAGCTGGCAGTCAAATAGCTTGGTTGATGTATTGCGCCGTTTACCGGGAGTTGATATTGCTCAAAATGGTGGAATAGGGCAGAACTCTTCTTTATTTATACGCGGTTCAGATTCACGCCATGTTTTGATTCTGGTCGATGGCATTCGGTTAAATCAAGCAGGTATTACAGGCTCTTCTGACCTTAGCCAGATCCCGCTTAGTTTAGTGCAAAAAATTGAATATATTCGCGGTGCCCGTTCTGCTGTATATGGCTCAGATGCGATTGGAGGAGTACTCAATATCATCACAACACGAGAGCAGCAAGGGACGACCCTCAATGCAGGGATCGGTTCGCATGGATACCAGAATTACAATGGTTCAATCCAGCAGAAATTGGATGAAGATACAGTACTGAGTGCCGCAGCGGGCTATACCTATACTAAAGGATTTGATGTAGTCGCTAATGGCAGTACGGGAGGATACCCTCAGTCGGATCGTGACGGTTTTATGAGTAAGGCTTTGTGGTTGGGGATTAATCATCAGTTTAATGATCGGTTCAATGGGTTTGTTCGCACTTCTGGATTTAATAACCGCTCGAATTATGATAGCGGTAATGATTGGGATTACCCATATGCCAGACCTGATACCCGTGAATTTTTCAGTCGTAGCTATGATGTAGGCATCCAATTTAATCAGGATGTGTATTCATCTCAATTGATTGCGAGTTATAGCCATGCAAAGGATTATAATTTTGATCCCAAATATGGTCGTTATGATAAGAGTTCTGGGCTAAGTAATTCTAAAAATTACAATATTCAGTGGGGTAATTCACTGAGTGTTGGTCATGGGACAGTTAGTGGTGGAATTGATTGGCAAAGGGAATCTGTTGCTGCGGGTTCAAATTCTATTCTGGCCAAAAGAAATATTGATAATACGGGGTTATATTTAACCGCTCAGCAAAAAATTCATACAGTTATTGTCGAGGGTGCTGTTCGTTCGGATAAGCATTCTGAATATGGTTGGAATACCACATGGCAAACAGCAATGGGATGGGAGTTCATTGATGGCTATCGTCTGATTGCTTCCTATGGAACGGCATTTAAAGCACCAACACTTGGTCAGCTTTATAGCAAGTGGGGAAATATAAATCTTAAGCCAGAACAAAGTAAGCAATGGGAAGGCGGTCTAGAAGGTCTTACAGGAACGCTAGGTTGGCGTTTAAGTGCTTATCGAAATGAGATTAGTGAATTTATCGGTTTCGAAAATAATCGTTATTACAATATTGCACAAGCTACTATTAAGGGAGTTGAGTGGGTAGGAAATCTGGATACCGGAATATTCCAACATCAACTCACATTGCAGTATGTTGATCCGCGTGATGGTAATGACCAACCATTGACTCGCCGGGCTAAGCAACAAGTGAAATACCAATTAGATTGGGAAGCTCTGAATATTGATTGGGGAGTGACTTATCAATATTTAGGCCAACGTTATGATATAAACACCGATAATTATAAGAGGACTCGCGTGGGCGGAGTCAGTCTATGGGATATCAACGGGTCTTATCCAGTCACTGACCGTCTGACAATCCATGCTAGAATAGCTAATCTGTTTGATAAAAATTATGAGACAGCGTATGGCTATCGCACTCCAGGACGAGAATACTTCATCACAGGCAGTTACAACTTCTGATTTAACTACATTCGATATAAAGAAAACCGCCCGCCCGACCATTCTGGTATTTGATTCCGGTGTGGGTGGTTTATCTGTATATCAGGAGATCCGACAATTGCTGCCGGATCTCCACTATATATATGCATTCGATAATGAAGCCTTCCCCTATGGCGAGAAAACGGCAGAAGTCATTATTGAGCGGGTTGTCAAAGTTGTTGATGAAATCCAGAAAAGGCATCCATTAGCAATTGTCGTTATCGCCTGCAACACCGCGAGTACTGTCAGCCTTCCAGCTTTGCGTGAGCGTTTTTCTTTTCCTGTTGTGGGTGTTGTTCCTGCTATCAAACCTGCCGCGAAGCTCACTTGTAACCGCGTAGTTGGACTATTGGCAACACGGGCAACAGTCAATCGTGACTATACTAAAGAACTTATCACCAGATTCGCTACGGATTGTCAGGTTCATGCTATCGGTTCAGCTGAGCTGGTCGAACTGGCAGAACGAAAGCTGCACGGTGAAACCATCCCTCTGGAAGAACTGGAAAAAATATTAAAACCGTGGCTGAGAATGAAAGAACCACCAGACACTGTTATTTTGGGATGTACTCATTTTCCTTTACTTGCAGAGGAACTGTCTCAGGTTCTGCCTAATGGCACGAGATTGATTGATTCAGGTGCTGCAATTGCACGAAGAACCGCATGGCTGATAAAAAATCGAGAAAATTTATCTGTAACGACAGAAAATAACTTAGCGTATTGCACCAAAATAGATGCTAATAGCGAGTCTCTACGGCCTGTTTTATATAATTATGGCTTCATTTCGCTGGAAAAACTGCCAACTTAAGTCAAATTTGGCGTAATAACCAGCAGTCGGTATTTTTTTTCAAAAAAACTATTGTCAAGGCCGAAAAACTCCCTATAATGCGCCACCACTGACCGACGCTGAGCTGAGACACGCCGCGCAGGACAGCGGAAAGAAAGCGAAAATAAACGCTTGACTCCGGAGGCAAAAAGCGTAAGATACGCAGCCTCGCAACCCGGAACGAGATGTTCGGTTGCAATGCTCTTTAACAACATAATCAGACAA
>NZ_CAWQMW010000115.1:0-51619 GCF_963895965.1 Xenorhabdus sp. PB30.3
CTACTGTTCCTTGAGTCTATCCATGAGGCTTTTAATATAAATCAGTAGCACATGTAACAATTAACACTAAAGTTTTTTATTAACTCGTACCTTTCCAGGATGGGATATAATGGCTTTGTAATTAAATAGAATTCAATATAAATATAGAAATTAAAATAGAAGTAATTATAAAACCCGGTATTTACCATAGTTTTTATTCATAACCGAATAAAAAAACAGGATGAGTAAAACGACTCATCCTGTTCCTTTTTGCCGGACAACTAATTACATCTATATCAGGCGTGTTTTTTCTCACCAATTGGCAGAATGGTACGGCCATACTGTTCATTCAGAACTTCAGCCATTGCCAGATAGAAAGCACTTGCACCACAAATCACACCTTCAAAACCAGCAAAAGTCAGAAGGCTGGCGTTACCAGTGATGTTACCAATCGCCAGCAGAGCGAACAGTACAGTCAGACTACCGAAAATGAACTGCAAAGTGCGGTTAGCTTTCAGAGTGCCAAAGAACATAAACAGCGTGAAAATACCCCACAGTGCAAGATAAACGCCGAGGAACTCAGGACTGGTTGCTTCTGCCAAACCCATTTTTGGCAGGAACAGCACACCAATCAGACTCAGCCAGAACATTCCGTAAGAAGTAAATGCGGTTGCACCGAATGTATTTCCTTTTTTGTACTCAATGATGCCCGCCAGCACCTGAGCCAAACCACCATAAAAAATTCCCATACTTAAAATAACAGACGTTAATGGGAAAAAACCTGCATTATGCAGATTCAATAAAATGGTTGTCATGCCAAAACCCATCAAACCCAATGGGCCTGGGTTCGCCAACTGATTAGAACTCATATTTTCCCTATAAATTCAAATAAAACAAAATATTAAAAAAGATTTTCATAGCACTTTTCTATGCCAGAAAACCATAAAAGGCGGCGGATCATAATGTGATGGCATCAACTACACAATGCCCTCAGAAAAATTTTTTTATTAAATCTCAATTTTTTTTCAATCTCCCCCTTGATGCTGAGATGAATGACCCCATCTAAGTCTCAACTACAGTTACTACTGACACTTCAGTAACGGCTGAAAACATACAATGAGGAATTTCTGGCAGACAGTGCCATTGAAAAGAAAACATTCATCCTCATATAGCGTAGTAACTTGACCGAATATATGAATTCTTTGTGGAGGCGTTTAGATGGGTAAAATCATTGGTATCGACTTGGGAACTACCAACTCTTGTGTAGCAATTATGGACGGCACAACAGCACGTGTGCTTGAAAACAGCGAAGGTGATCGTACAACCCCTTCAATCATCGCATATACTCAGGATGGTGAAACTCTGGTTGGTCAACCAGCTAAACGTCAGGCTGTTACTAACCCGCAAAACACCCTGTTTGCCATCAAGCGTTTGATTGGCCGTCGTTTTCAGGACGAAGAAGTACAGCGTGACGTTGCTATCATGCCATACAAAATCACCAACGCAGACAACGGTGACGCATGGCTGGAAGTAAAAGGCCAGAAAATGGCACCACCTCAGATTTCTGCTGAAGTCCTGAAAAAAATGAAGAAAACCGCAGAAGACTATCTGGGTGAGCCAGTAACAGAAGCAGTTATCACTGTTCCTGCTTATTTCAACGATGCACAGCGTCAGGCAACTAAAGATGCGGGCCGTATCGCAGGTCTGGAAGTTAAACGTATCATTAACGAACCAACTGCAGCAGCTCTGGCTTATGGTCTGGATAAAGAAGTTGGTAACCGTACTATCGCAGTTTACGACTTGGGTGGCGGTACTTTCGATATCTCTATCATCGAAATCGACGAAGTTGACGGCGAAAAAACGTATGAAGTTCTGGCAACCAACGGTGATACTCACTTGGGTGGTGAAGACTTCGACAGCCGTATGATCAACTATCTGGTTGATGAGTTTAAGAAAGAACAAGGTATCGATCTGCGTAACGATCCACTGGCTATGCAGCGCCTGAAAGAAGCAGCAGAAAAAGCGAAAATCGAGCTGTCTTCCGCTCAGCAGACTGACGTGAATCTGCCATACATCACTGCAGATGCAACCGGTCCTAAGCACATGAACGTTAAAGTAACCCGTGCAAAACTGGAATCTCTGGTTGAAGATCTGGTGAAACGTTCTATCGAGCCACTGAAAGTTGCACTGAATGATGCTGGCCTGTCTGTATCTGACATTCAGGATGTCATTCTGGTTGGTGGTCAGACTCGTATGCCAATGGTTCAGAAAGCTGTTGCAGACTTCTTCGGTAAAGAACCACGTAAAGACGTTAACCCTGATGAAGCAGTTGCAATGGGTGCGGCAGTTCAGGGCGGTGTACTGGCAGGTGACGTGAAAGACGTTCTGCTGCTGGACGTAACTCCACTGTCTCTGGGTATCGAAACCATGGGTGGCGTGATGACTTCCCTGATTACGAAGAACACCACTATCCCAACTAAGCACAGCCAAGTATTCTCTACAGCAGAAGACAACCAGTCTGCGGTAACTATCCACGTATTGCAGGGTGAGCGTAAGCGTTCCAGCGATAACAAATCTCTGGGTCAGTTCAACCTGGACGGTATTCAGCCAGCACCTCGTGGTATGCCTCAGATCGAAGTGACTTTCGACATCGATGCCGATGGTATCCTGCACGTTTCTGCGAAAGACAAAAACTCTGGTCGTGAGCAGAACATCACCATTAAAGCATCTTCTGGTCTGAATGAAGAAGAAATCCAGCAAATGGTACGTGATGCAGAAGCTAACGCAGAAGCTGACCGTAAGTTCGAAGAGCTGGTTCAGACTCGCAATCAGGCTGACCAACTGGTTCACGGCACTCGTAAGCAAGTTGAAGAAGCTGGCGACAAACTGACTGCTGACGAAAAAACCGCTATCGAGAAAGCTGTTGCTGAACTGGAAACTGCGGCGAAAGGCGAAGATAAAGCTGAAATCGAAGCGAAAATTCAGGCTCTGGTTGAAGCATCTAAGAAACTTCTGGAAATCGCACAGCAGCAGGCTCAGGCAGGCGCAGCTGATGCAGATGCAGGCAATGCCGCGAAGAAAGATGACGACGCTGTAGACGCTGAATTCGAAGAAGTTAAAGACAAAAAATAATAGCCCTTAGCGGGCAAAGTAACAGGACGCCTGTTACTTGTTAACTAGCACGGGCGTTGAGGTAACACTCTACGCCCGTTTGTGCGTGTTAGGGGTAAACAATACGATGGCAAAAAAAGACTACTACGAGGTTTTGGGTGTCTCCAAGACCGCTGATGAAAAAGAGATCAAGAAAGCCTATAAGCGACTGGCTATGAAATTCCATCCTGATCGTAATCAGGGTGATAAAGAAGCTGAAGCCAAATTTAAAGAAATTAAAGAAGCATATGAGATCCTGACTGACTCTCAGAAGCGCGCAGCTTATGACCAATATGGTCATGCCGCCTTTGAACAGGGTGGTATGGGCGGAGGTGCTGGCGGCTTCGGTGGTGGCGCTGACTTTAGCGATATCTTTGGTGACGTTTTCGGAGATATTTTCGGTGGTGGCCGTCGTCAACAACGCCCAAGCCGTGGTTCTGACCTGCGCTACAGCATGGACTTGACACTGGAAGAAGCTGTCCGTGGTGTGACCAAAGAGATCCGCATCCCAACACTGGAATCCTGTGAAAGCTGTCATGGCAGTGGTGCAAAAGCAGGCACCAGTCCGGAAACCTGTTCGACCTGTCAGGGTGCTGGTCAGGTACATATGCGTCAGGGCTTCTTTACTGTTCAGCAGCCATGTCCTCAATGTCATGGCCGTGGAAAAATCATCAAAGAACCATGTAACAAATGCCACGGTCACGGTCGCGTTGAAAAATACAAAACACTGTCCGTTAAAATCCCGGCAGGTGTCGATACCGGTGACCGCATTCGTTTAAGTGGTGAGGGTGAAGCTGGCGAACACGGCGCTCCGGCAGGTGATTTATACGTTCAGGTTCAGGTTAAAGCGCACCACATCTTCGAACGTGATGGCAGCAACCTTTATTGTGAAGTGCCAATCAACTTTGCAACTGCAGCACTGGGTGGCGAAATTGAAGTACCGACTCTTGATGGCCGCGTTAGCCTGAAAATCCCGGCGGAAACTCAGACCGGCAAATTGTTCCGCATGAAAGGCAAAGGCGTTAAATCCGTTCGTGGCGGTGCACAGGGCGATTTACTGTGCCGTGTTGTCGTGGAAACTCCGGTTAAACTGAATGAAGAGCAGAAAGAGCTGATGCGCCAACTGGGCGAGTCTTTTGGCGGAAAAAGCGGGGAAACCAATAGCCCACGCTCCAAAAGTTTCCTTGATGGCGTGAAAAAGTTTTTTGATGATTTGACTAAGTAATTTAGTTTATTCGTCAGAACGAATTTACTCAGCCAAAAGCTGGTTTTAGTTCCCCAGTCACATAGATAAGACAACTGTGTGACTGGAGCGAATGCTCTTAGCCAGCAAAAAATAGCTTAGAAGACGATAAATGTCCCCGATAAATTAAAATCATCCCCTACCCTAATTTCATTCCGACAACCCCACTGACAATCACAACACAAGCCAGCAATCGCATTTTGCAAAACGGTTCCCGTAAGATGAAAACCGATAATAGCATGGCAAATAATATGCTGGTTTCGCGTAATGCAGCGACCAGTACAATGGGAACATGACTCATTGGGGAACATGACTCATTGCCCAAATGGCAATACCATAACTGACCAACTGCATGAATCCACCAAGAAGCCCCGGTTTCCAATATTGGCGAATACTTTGTCTGACAGTATTTCTGTATTTGAAATACATCATCCCGCCCATCACCCAGCCATAGACAGCAAACAGCCACAGAATATAAGTCAGGGCATTATCACTGGCACGGGCACCCACACCATCAACCAATGTGTAACAGGCAGTAAAAACAGAAGTTGTAATCGCTGCAATCAATGCCCTGCGATCCAGTCGGAGAGATTTCTTCCCATAAGGAAATGCAATAAAAATGACACCAACAATAATTAAACCAACACCCAGCATCGCTAAAGGTGGTAACGTCTCCTGTAAAATAACCCAACTCAGCAAAGCGGTAATAAGCGGCGCACATCCTCTGGCTATGGGATAGATCTGGTTTAAATCTCCCATTTCATAAGAACGGCTTAAAAACAGGCAATAACCAATTTGCAGGACACAAGATAATATTAACCACGGCAGGGAGCTGATTGTCGGTAATCCAACCCAGAATAACCCCAAGGTTGAGATTAACCCGGAAAAAAATGCGATAAGTGCAATTCCCAAAAATCGATCAGCACTCACTTTTATCACTGCATTCCAGCTGGCATGTAATAAGGCAGCTCCAAGCACGGCAAATAATACTAGTGTTTCCATAATCGTATTTACCTTTGTCTTTTTATTGTTATTGATTAATTTTTATTAAGTTAATAAATCATCCTCCATAAATCCCCAAGTTAGTCAAACTTAATTTCTCTCGAGTAATCCTCGGAAAACACAATGTTAAAAACACATTAAATCGAATATACCGAATTATATCGCATAAATAATCTACTTTTTCCGAAATCAAAGTTAATGTAGTATTTATAACTTCATTAGCCATAATCACGATATTTATAGCCACATTATTTATAAAAATAATATTTATACCCAATATTCAGGTAACTATTGTCTCTACAACAATAGTATCGACAACCTAATTCATCTTATAGGTTATTAATTTATGACTGCAATTATTCGTCAATTCTTAAAATTAGAAGCAGCAGGAGGGATCCTCCTCATTATTGCTGCCATTATTGCTCTGGTGATGGCAAATACGCCATTACAGACTATCTATCATCAGTTTCTTAACTTACCCGTTGCAGTTCAGTTTGCTGCTCTGGAAATCAATAAACCATTATTACTATGGATAAATGATGGATTGATGGCTGTTTTCTTCCTGATTGTTGGTCTGGAAGTTAAACGGGAACTCATGGAAGGTTCTTTAGCCAGCCGTGATAAAGCCATTTTTCCTGCCATTGCAGCCGTCGGAGGTATGCTTGCCCCGGCATTAATTTATTTACTCTTTAACGGCAATGATGAAATCACCCGTCAGGGTTGGGCAATTCCTGCCGCCACCGATATTGCATTTGCACTTGGAGTGATGGCTCTCTTAGGAAATCGCGTACCTACAGCGCTAAAAGTATTTTTGCTCGCTCTGGCAATTATTGATGATTTAGGCGTCATTATTATTATTGCCCTGTTCTACACCAAAAGTGTTTCAATGGTTGCACTGGGGCTGGCTGCGGCAATGATAGGGCTGCTTGTATGGATGAACTGGCGCGGTGTTGCCAAAACATCCGCTTATCTGGTGGTTGGGGTCATTCTGTGGGTTTGTATCCTTAAATCAGGTGTTCATGCCACGTTAGCGGGAGTGATTGTCGGGTTTTTGATCCCTCTGCGCTGTAAAAACGGTCACTCACCTTCCGAAGCACTTGAGCATGGTTTGCACCCGTGGGTAGCGTATTTAATCCTGCCACTCTTTGCTTTTGCCAATGCCGGGATTTCACTACAAGGAGTCTCTCTGGAAGGTTTAAGCGGGATGTTACCTGTAGGTGTTGCTCTTGGCCTATTTATCGGAAAACCGTTGGGCATTTTTCTGATTAGCTGGCTCTCAGTGAAACTGGGTATTGCCAAATTACCGGCAGGAATTGGAATGCAGCAAATCTTTGCAGTCTCTGTCCTGTGTGGAATCGGCTTTACAATGTCTATTTTTATTTCCGGTCTGGCATTTGAAGGTCTTAGTGAAGACTTCAGTACCTACTCACGTTTAGGGATATTGATTGGCTCAACCACCGCTGCTGTTATTGGCTATGGTTTGCTCAATAAACTCCTGCCAAAGAAGGTCTTAGCAAAGAAAAAAATATAGCCAAATGCCGTCGAATAGACTAATTTAGGCGCATAATCGAGACAATTCCAAATTAATTCACCCTCTTAATATTCACGGTATAACGTCTCACCTGCTGTACCGTGAATATTCATATTAGAAGAAAACAGGAGAGCATCATAATCTGGCAGCCTGAAACGTATGGGCACGGCTGTTGTACAGATGTGAGGTATACACAAGGATAAATATATGCGGGTTTCACATTTAAACTTTAACCACCTTTACTATTTTTGGCATGTTTGTAAAGAAGGTTCTGTTGTCGGGGCGGCTGAAGCTCTATACCTGACGCCACAGACTATTACCGGCCAGATTAAGGCGCTGGAAGAACGCATGGGTGGAAAACTGTTTAAGCGTCAGGGAAGAGGATTAGTTCCGTCAGAGCTGGGACAACTCATTTTCCGCTATGCTGATAAGATGTTTATGCTCAGCCAGGAAATGCTGGATATCGTCACCTACAGCAGAGAATCAAACCTGCTGTTTGATGTCGGGGTCGCAGATGCCCTGTCCAAACGTCTGGTCAGTAAGGTATTAGAAACCGCAGTCGTGGAACATGAGAAAATCCATCTGCGTTGCTTTGAATCAACCCATGAAATGCTGCTTGAACAACTCAGTCAACATAAACTGGACATGATTTTATCTGATTGCCCGGTTGATTCCACTCAGCAGGAAGGCCTGTTTTCCGTCAAACTGGGAGAATGCAGCATCAGTTTTTACTGCCGCGAACCGATCCCGGAAAAACCTTTCCCTGAATGTCTGGAAGAACGCCGTTTACTGATCCCCGGCCGTCGTTCAATGCTGGGCAGAAAACTGCTGACATGGATACGCAATAAGAACCTTGAGGTTGAGGTATTGGGAGAGTTTGACGACGCAGCATTAATGAAAGCGTTTGGCATGTACCATAATGCTATTTTTATCGCTCCGTCTTTCTATGCCAATGATACTTTTGCTGACAGCGATATTATTGAGATAGGCAGACTGGAATCAGTACAGGAAGAGTATTATGTCATCTTTGCTGAACGAATGATCCAACATCCGGCTGTTCAGCGCGTATGTAACAAAGATTTCTCTGATTTATTCAATGTTCCGTTAAAAAACAAACCAGAAAGATAATACCGATATCAACTCAATGAGTATACCCAATGGATTTCGAGTTGCATCGCGACGGCAAGGGAGAGACAAATTCGTCGGGAACGAATTTGCACAGCCAAAGGCTGACCTTCGGTGAAAGGCAGGAGCCTTTCATTAATCCCCGGGAGCATAGATAACCGTATGTTTATAAAAACGGTGACTGGGGTGAACGAGCGCAGCCAACAAAGAGGCAGCTTGAAAGACGAAGGGTATATACAAAAAAACCGGCAAAAGCCGGTTTTTTCAGCATAATTAAAACAACGAATTACATTGCTTTAATTTGCGCTGCCAGAGCAGATTTATGACGTGCTGCTTTGTTTTTGTGGATCAGACCTTTACAGGCGTGACGATCAACAATTGGTTGCATGTCATTGAATGCGTTCTGTGCAGCTTCTTTATCGCCAGCAGCGATTGCCGCGTATACTTTCTTGATAAAAGTACGCACCATAGAACGACGGCTTGCGTTATGCTGACGGCGTTTCTCAGACTGTACGGCGCGTTTCTTAGCTGATTTGATATTAGCCAAGGTCCAACTCCCAAATATATTCTATCGAGGACAATTCAAAGGCCGAGGAATATGCCTGTTCAGCCTTCTTTTGTCAATGGATTTGTGCAAATAAGCGTCGTTGTACGGCGACGCTGGTTACGTTGTGATGGGGCAGGATTTTATCAGCTTACTGAAAGGGAATACAGCCTTTCACAATAAAAAACTCAATGAATCACTGAGAAATGCGATAAATTAAATATTTTTCGGGCATCTAACCTGTTTTTATTGTATGAATCAGGTTATTAATTAAAACCCTTTGTGATCGTGGGTTAACCTTGTGCGCTGTACAAGGTATAATCCGGCAATTTTCACGGTATTGAGCCAGCTATGGAGCTAATTCGCGGTATACACAATATCCGGGCGCGTCACCATGGTTGCGTGCTGACGATTGGTAATTTTGATGGTGTCCATCGCGGGCATCAGGCTTTATTGAAGCATTTGAAGCAAGAAGGGCTGCGTCTCGGGTTACCGACAATGGTGATGATTTTCGAACCGCAGCCACTGGAAGTATTTGTCGCAGATAAAGCACCAGCCCGCCTGACACGGCTACGGGATAAAATAAAATATTTATCCCAGTATGGTGTTGATTACTTGTTATGTGTGAAATTTGACAGAAATTTTGCCGCCAACACACCGGAATCATTTGTTTCCCGGTTGCTCGTGGAAAAACTGGGTGTTAAGTTTCTGGCGGTTGGTGATGATTTCCGTTTCGGTAAAAACCGTCTTGGCGATTTTCACTATCTACAGCAGGCAGGTAAACAATACGGTTTTGATGTTGCCAGTACAGACAGCTTTTGTGACAGTGGGCTGCGGATCAGCAGTACCGCCATTCGGCAATCATTGCAACATGATGATCTAACATTGGCTGAAACATTACTGGGGCATCCTTACAGCATAAGTGGCCGAGTCGTTCACGGTAATCGTCTGGGAAGAACTATTGGCTTTCCCACGGCAAACTTACCTCTGAAACGGCTGGTTGCTCCCGTTAAGGGCGTTTATGCTGTTGAAGTTTACGGCTTAGGTGATACTCCTTTGCCGGGTGTTGCCAATATCGGAAATCGCCCTACCGTTTCTGGTCAGGGCCAGCAACTTGAAGTACATCTGATTGATACCCAAATGGATCTGTACGGGCGTCATATTGATGTGGTATTGCGCAAAAAATTGCGTGATGAACAGCGATTTGCTTCGCTTGATGCGCTTAAACAGCAAATCGCAAATGATGTGGTCTCTGCGAGAGAATACTTTTTGCAGCGATCCTAATCATCTACTTGAACCCCACTTGCGGGGGTATAGCGGAAAATTGGAACTGAGAATCTATAATGAGTGACTACAAAGACACCCTAAATTTACCGGAAACAGGGTTTCCTATGCGCGGCGATTTAGCCAAGCGCGAACCAGATATGTTGAAACGTTGGTACAAAGAAGGTTTGTATCAGGCCATCAGAAAAGCAAAATCCGGCAAGAAGAGCTTCATTTTGCATGATGGCCCTCCATATGCAAACGGCGATATTCATATTGGTCACTCAGTTAATAAAATTCTCAAAGATATTGTTGTTAAGTCCAAAGGGTTATCAGGCTACGATTCGCCTTATATTCCGGGTTGGGACTGCCACGGTTTACCGATTGAGCTCAAGGTTGAGCAGATTATTGGTAAGCCGGGTGAAAAATTTTCCGCCGCCGAATTCAGGGCTGAGTGCCGCAAATATGCAATGACTCAGGTCGAAACACAAAAAGCGGGTTTCAAACGTCTGGGTGTTCTGGGTGACTGGGATAAACCTTACCTGACCATGGACTTCAAAACTGAAGCAGACATCATTCGTGCTCTGGGTCGTATCATCGGCAATGGTCATTTGCTAAAAGGTGTTAAACCTGTTCACTGGTGTACTGACTGTGGTTCTTCCCTTGCAGAAGCAGAAGTTGAATACTACGATAAAACTTCTCCTTCCATTGATGTCCGTTTCACTGCCGTTGATGCACAGGCCGTATATACCAAATTTGGTGTACAACCACAGAATCTGCCGGTTTCTCTGGTAATCTGGACAACCACACCGTGGACACTGCCTGCTAACCGTGCAATTGCACTGGGCGCAGAAATCACCTACCAATTGGTTAAAGTTAACGACGAATGTCTGATTCTGGCAGCAGAATTAGTCGAATCCGTTATGCAGCGTGCAGGTATCACTTCATGGGAAGTGATGAGCGATTGCACAGGTGCTGATTTAGAATTGATGCGTTTCAACCACCCATTCATGGGCTTTGAATCTCCTGCAATTCTGGGTGATCACGTCACACTGGATGCGGGTACAGGTGCCGTACATACTGCCGGTGGTCACGGCCCGGATGACTATACTATCAGCCTGAAATATGGTCTTGAAATCGCAAATCCGGTCGGCCCGAATGGCTGTTACATCTCCGGAACTTATCCATCACTGGATGGTCAGTTTGTATTCAAGGCGAACGATATCATCGTTGAGCTGCTGCAAGAAAAAGGTGCATTACTGAGTCTGGCAAAAATCCAGCACAGCTACCCTTGCTGCTGGCGTCACAAAAAGCCAATCATCTTCCGTGCAACGCCACAATGGTTTATCAGCATGGATCAGAAAGGCCTGCGTGAACAATCACTGAAAGAAATCAAAGGCGTTGAATGGATCCCGGGCTGGGGACAAGCACGCATCGAATCCATGGTCGAAAACCGCCCGGATTGGTGTATCTCCCGTCAACGTACATGGGGTGTACCAATGTCTCTGTTCCTGCATAAAGAAACACAGGAACTGCATCCTCGCACACCAGAGCTGATCGAAGAAGTTGCTAAACGTGTTGAAGTGGATGGCATTCAGGCATGGTGGGATCTGGACATGTCAGAGCTGCTGGGTGATGAAGCGGCAGATTACATGAAAGCTCAGGATACACTGGATGTTTGGTTTGACTCAGGAAGTACCTGTTCTTCCGTTGTCGATGCCCGTCCGGAATTCAATGGTCATTCCGCCGATATTTATCTGGAAGGCTCAGATCAGCACCGTGGCTGGTTCATGTCTTCACTGATGATTTCTACCGCCATTAAAGGCAAAGCTCCTTACCGTCAGGTTCTGACTCACGGTTTCACCGTGGATGAACACGGACGTAAGATGTCCAAATCCATTGGTAATACCGTCAGCCCACAGGATGTGATGAACAAACTGGGTGCTGATATTCTGCGTCTGTGGGTAGCTTCAACCGATTATTCCGGCGAAATCGCGGTTTCTGATGAAATCCTGAAGCGTTCTGCTGATGCTTACCGCCGTATCCGTAATACTGCGCGCTTCCTGCTGGCAAACCTGAATGGTTTCGATCCTGAGCAGCATATGGTGCAAGCAGAAGACATGGTGACTCTGGATCGCTGGGCGGTAGGTCGTGCGCAGGCGGCACAGGCTGATATCCTCAAACACTACGATGAATACGATTTCCATGCCGTTGTTCAGCGTTTGATGCAGTTCTGCTCCGTAGAAATGGGTTCATTCTATCTGGATATCATCAAAGATCGTCAATACACCGCGAAAAGCGACAGTGTTGCACGTCGTAGCTGCCAGAGTGCTCTGTATCATATCGCAGAAGCACTAGTTCGCTGGATGGCTCCGATCCTTTCCTTTACTGCTGATGAAATCTGGAATGAACTGCCGGGTAAACGTGCACAGTTTGTTCTGACCGAAGAGTGGTACGATGGCCTGTTCGGTCTGGCAGATAGTGAAGATATGAACGATACTTTCTGGGCTGAGCTGCTCGAAATTCGTAGTGAAGTGAACAAAGTACTGGAACAGGCTCGTGCTGATAAACACATCCGCAGTTCACTGGAAGCTTCAGTAACACTGTATGCTGATGAAGCACTGGCCGGAACACTCAACAAACTGTCAGATGAATTACGTTTTGTACTGTTAACTTCACAGGCAGAAGTTGCTGCATACGCCACTGCTGGTGATGATGCGCAACAGAGCGAACTTCAGGGTCTTAAAATTGCCTTCCGTAAAGCAGACGGTGAAAAATGCCCACGTTGCTGGCACTATGCTAAAGACTTGGGATTGGTGGCGGAACACGCAGAACTTTGTGGCCGCTGTGTGACTAACGTTGCCGGTAACGGTGAAGAGCGTAAATTTGCCTGATGAAGAAACCCATTTGTTCCACTGGCCTCCGCTGGCTTTGGTTAGTTGTTGTGGTATTGATATTGGATCTGGGCAGTAAGCAATTAATATTGCAGAACTTCAGCCTGTATGAATCTATACCACTCATACCCTATTTTAATCTGGCTTATGCACAGAACTTTGGGGCAGCCTTTAGTTTTCTGGCTGACAAAGGCGGCTGGCAGCGTTGGTTCTTTGCATTGATTGCAATTGCCATCTGTATCACATTGCTGGTTATGATGTATCGTTCCAGTGCCAAGCAGAAACTGAGCAACATCGCTTATGCTTTGGTGATTGGTGGGGCACTGGGAAATCTGTTCGATAGGCTGGTACACGGCTTTGTTGTCGATTTCATCGACTTTTATGTCGGAGAATGGCACTGGCCTACCTTTAATATTGCAGATTCTGCAATTTGCATCGGGGCAGCACTCATCATCATTGAGAGTTTTACCAGCCCGGGTGATAAAAAAGCCTCATCTAAAGAGCAGTCATCGAAAAATAGTCACTAAAAAAACAATAAGAAACCAGCCTCGGTAATAAAACCGGGGCTGGTCATTCCATCAATACCCAATGGATTTCAGGTTGCATCACAGTGGCAAGTGAGTGAACGCAGCCAACAGCGAAGAAGCAACCTCGAAAGACGACGGGTATAACTGCAATCGTTTTTTATTAAAAGGTTTGAGCGATATGTCAATGCAGGTGCAGGCGCACAGTGCTGTTTTATTACATTTCACCCTAAAGCTGGATGATGGCTCAACAGCAGACTCGACTCACAGTCAAGGTAAACCCGCATTATTCCGTTTAGGGGATGGCAGCCTCTCTGAGCCACTGGAACAACAGCTTCTTGGCCTGAAAACTGGCGATAAACATCAATTTACACTGGCAGGCGAAACTGTTTTCGGCAAACATAACCCTGATTTAGTACAATACTTCACGCCTCGTGATTTTGCGGATTCAGGTATTCCTGAAGCCGGCACTATCATGCTTTTTACGGCGATGAACGGCAGTGAAATGCCGGGATTTATCAAAGAAGTCGCGGAAGGTTCCATCACTGTTGACTTTAACCATCCGCTGGCTGAACAAAACATCACTTTCGAAATTGAAGTGTTGGAAATAGACCCTCAGTTGGAGGAAAACCATGCAAATATTGCTGGCTAACCCTCGTGGTTTTTGTGCTGGTGTTGATCGTGCCATCAGCATTGTTGAGCGTGCATTAGAACTCTATGGCGCTCCGATTTATGTTCGTCATGAAGTCGTTCACAATCGCTATGTCGTTGATAATTTGAGGGAACGAGGCGCTATTTTTATTGAGGAAATTTCAGATGTACCTGATGGTGCCATTCTGATTTTCTCCGCACATGGCGTTTCGCAGGCTATTCGTGCGGAAGCCCGCTCCCGTAAACTGACCATGTTGTTTGATGCCACCTGTCCGCTGGTTACAAAAGTACATATGGAAGTTGCCCGGGCGAGTCGTAAAGGCAAAGAAGCCATTCTGATCGGGCATGCCGGCCACCCGGAAGTAGAAGGGACAATGGGGCAGTATAACAACCCTAAAGGCGGTATGTATCTGGTGGAGTCACCAGAAGATGTGTGGAAATTGCAGGTCAAGGATGAAAATAACCTGTGTTTTATGACACAGACTACGCTTTCTGTAGATGATACCTCTGACGTTATTGATGCACTTAATACCCGATTCCCGAATATTATTGGCCCACGTAAGGACGATATCTGTTATGCCACAACTAACCGTCAGGAAGCGGTGCGTGATCTGGCAACCGATGCCGATGTTGTTCTGGTGGTAGGCTCCAAAAATTCATCAAACTCCAACCGTTTGGCTGAACTGGCACAACGCATGGGGAAACCCGCTTATTTAATTGATTCAGCCGAAGATATTAAAGAAGAGTGGGTTGATAATATCAGCGCTATTGGCGTCACTGCCGGTGCCTCTGCCCCGGATATTCTGGTGCAGCAAGTCATTGAACGTTTGAAAACACTGGGAGCAAAAACAGTCAATGAACTGCATGGGCGTGAAGAAAATATTGTCTTTGAAGTCCCGAAAGAATTGCGGGTTGATGTAAAAGAAGTTAATTAACGTTCGGCTCATTTAAAAACAGCAAGTTAAATTCGGCTTTTTCGTTGGAAAATGTAAAACTCCGACAAAAAGCCGTATACATTACAACCTATTGAGTATATCAGACTGAAACAAAAACAAGTCGAACTGCAAAGCCAATCAGAATTACACCAATTACACGCTCAAACCAGTATCCCATCTGAATAAATTTCAATCTGATCATTGAATTAGAAAAAAGCCAGCTGACCAGAATAAACCATGCTGCATTCACCATACACATCCATACACCATAAAAAACCTGAACAGATAACGGCGTCGTAGTGCTTACCACGGTTGTAAAAACAGCCAGAAAAAATAGCGTTGCTTTAGGGTTGGTCGCATTTGTCATAAACCCGATAAAGAAAGCTTTGCGAAGAGTTTGTTGCTGCGCTGGCGCTTCATAGGAAAGGGCAAAATCAGCCTTTTCCGGTTTACTTCTGATAAATTGAATTCCCAGATAGCAAATATATAGACCACCGATTATTTTTGCGGCTGTCATCAGCCAATATGTTGAATGGATTAACGCACCAATACCAACCAATGTATAAATCACGTGGACTGATATCCCCACACCAATACCAATAGCAGTAAAAATACCTACCCAACGGCCAAAGCGTATGCTTTGTCTGATAGTCACGGCAAAATCCGGCCCCGGAGCAACAACAGCCAGAAAATGGATTAGCGCAAGCCCTAAAAATTCATGTAGATAGTTAGAAAGCATATTTAATACTCTTTATATAAACAGAATATCCTGATTGTATTAAATAAACTCAGTGGCGATAATCCATCCAAAAACCAAATAACTTTTGATCTATGAGCACAAATAACACAATAGCCCTGATGCGGGAAATGGCTATTTTCGCCAAAGTGGTTGAAACAGGAAGTTTTTCTGAAACTGCCCGTCAGCTAGCAGCTACGCCTTCTGCTATTAGCCGATCTGTAGCCAGACTGGAAAAAGCGCTCGGAACCCGTCTGTTACAGAGAACAACACGTAAACTTCGTTTAAGCGAGAGTGGACAACAGGTTTATGAGCATTGTCTGGACATGATGAATTCAGCTCAGGCAATCATGTCTGCATCAGGAAACTTTAGCGGTGAGCCTCAAGGTATAGTCCGGGTAAGTGTGCCTAAAGCTGTAGGGCGTTTTGTCGTCCATCCCCATATACCGGCTTTTCTTACCCGTTACCCTAAAGTCGATGTCAGTTTGCGGCTTGACGACAGGTATGTGGATTTAATAGATGATGAAGTTGATCTCGCCATACGGATCACTGATCAGCCCCCTCCGGGTCTGATGGGACGGCGGTTACTCAAGATTTGGCATATGTTATGTGCCACACCGGAATACCTTGCAGAACACGGGATACCAAAACACCCCCATGATCTGAAAACCCATAGCTGTATCTATCTTGGTGAAGAACCGGGAGATTCACGCTGGAAGTTCAGTCAGGGTAGCAAAACTGTCACTGTCAATATTCAGGGGCGTTACGCTGCCAATCATACCGGTGTAAGGCTTGATGCTGCACTGAAGCACATTGGTATTAGTAGCTTACCCTATTTTACCGCCAGACATGCTTTACAGCAGGGGCGACTGGTTCAGGTTCTGCCTGACTGGAACTTTAAGGCCAATTATACCGGTGAATTATGGGTGCTTTATCCGCCAACGCGGTATTTATCCCCGAAGCTTAGTGTATTTATAGAGTTCCTTGCTGAAAGACTCCGACAGGAGAATATCCAAGATAAAAAAGTCGCCAAAGAACCTCATCATTGTCATTACGAATTACCTGAGGCCGGGGAGTAGTCCATCTTTAGCATTTTTTATAACTGCCCGTCTGATCTCTGTTTTCCTAATGGCATCCCTCTAAGTCTGGCACCACCCGCTATTGCCAGTTAAGCTGTAGGCAATTTACTTTATCACCTCAATTAAAAATTGATATTCACTATAGCGGGGGCCTTATGGCTGATACAGATATTCGCATTGCTATCGTAGGGGCCAGTGGCCGTATGGGGCGTAATCTCATTCAGGCCGTTCAGCAGGCGGATGGCGTTACACTGGGGGCTGCTCTGGTGCGCTCAGGTTCTTCATTAGTAGGAGCGGATGCCGGAGAATTGGCTGGCACTGGTACGAACGGTATTACTATCCATGATAACCTCCACTCTGTTATTGATGACTTTGACGTTTTGGTCGACTTTACCCTCCCGGAAGGCACACTGACCTATCTCGCCATTTGTCACCAACACCGCAAAGCGGTGATCATTGGTACAACCGGGTTTGATGACGCAGGTAAACAGGCTATTCATGATGCTTCCCGTGACATTCCGATTGTTTTTGCCGCGAATTTCAGTGTTGGTGTCAACCTTGTCCTGAAACTGTTGGAGAAAGCGGCAACAGTGATGGGAGAGCATACAGACATTGAAATTATTGAAGCTCACCATCGCCATAAAGTGGATGCGCCATCAGGAACTGCGCTGGCGATGGGGGAATCCATTGCTCAAACCTTAGGCCGTGACCTGAAAACATGTGCAGTCTATGCCCGCGAAGGTCATACGGGCGAACGAGACCCGAAAAGTATTGGCTTTGCCACCATAAGAGCCGGTGATATTGTCGGAGAACATACCGCTATTTTTGCTGATATTGGGGAGCGAGTCGAGATAACCCATAAAGCCTCAAGCCGGATGACTTTCGCAAATGGCGCTGTTAAAGCCGCAATCTGGATAACCAATAAAAATAGTGGCCTTTATGGCATGAAAGATGTCCTTAACCTCGAAAATGTATGATTTATTGAATTCATAACACTATGTAATTACGCCATTATTTTTCAATGAATGCGTAATTACATATTTAAATAGCGAATATAATATTCATCGTCAATTACTCATACTTTTACACCATAAATTGTCATTTTTATCATCTTTTCTCCCATAGGTACTGAAAATCACACGTTTTTTTCAGTTTTAAAATTTAATTTCACATTAATCGAGCATATAATCGCACTTTACTTATAATTTTCAGGCATATTTCAACAATGTTGGATTGAGCCTCGCAAAAAAACCAATAAAAAAGGGATTTTTTGTAGACAAGCCCCGTTCTCATCATTAGAATGCGCGCAATTTGCCAAAATTTCGACAAAGAACATGATTGGCATTGATTTAAAGGATTAATTCCGAATTAATATGCATTGAGTGCGATTTGTTATTCATTCCCGGAGGGCGTTTTGATTAAGTCAGCTATATTGGTTCTAGAAGATGGGACCCAATTTCACGGTCGCGCCATAGGTGCAGAAGGTGTGGCGGTTGGTGAAGTGGTCTTCAATACCTCAATGACCGGATATCAAGAAATACTTACCGACCCTTCCTATTCCCGCCAAATTGTTACTCTCACCTATCCTCATATTGGAAATGTCGGCATTAATAGTGCTGATGAAGAATCTCCCGCCATTCAGGCCCAAGGCTTAGTAATCCGCGATTTACCGCTCATCACCAGCAACTACCGTAGTGAAAACAATCTGTCTGATTATCTGAAAAATCATAACATTGTTGCGATTGCTGATATTGACACACGTAAACTGACCCGACTGTTGCGCGAAAAAGGTGCGCAAAACGGCTGCATCATTGCGGGTAATGAAGCGGATGTTCAAGTTGCTCTGGAAAAAGCAAAAGCATTTCCCGGCCTGAAAGGTATGGATTTGGCGAAAGAAGTCACCACGGCACAGTCTTATCAGTGGTTACAGGGGAGCTGGACACTGACAGAAGGGTTGCCGGAAGCCCGTAAAGAACAAGAATTGCCATACCACATTATCGCTTATGATTTTGGTGTAAAACGTAATATCCTGCGTATGCTGGTGGATCGTGGCTGCCGCGTGACTGTCGTACCAGCCCAGACGTCTGCGGATGAAGTACTGAAAATGGCACCTGATGGGATCTTCCTGTCCAATGGTCCCGGTGACCCAGAACCTTGTGACTATGCCATCGAAGCAATTAAAACCTTCCTGCATACTGAAATCCCGGTATTTGGTATCTGTCTGGG
This sequence comes from Xenorhabdus sp. PB30.3, assembly GCF_963895965.1. Taxonomy (NCBI): domain Bacteria; kingdom Pseudomonadati; phylum Pseudomonadota; class Gammaproteobacteria; order Enterobacterales; family Morganellaceae; genus Xenorhabdus; species Xenorhabdus sp. PB30.3. The sequence goes on from NZ_CAWQMW010000115.1 coordinate 18,883, forward strand.
GCATCAGTTACTGGCTCTGGCAAGTGGCGCAAAAACGGTCAAAATGAAGTTTGGTCACCACGGTGGCAACCATCCTGTTAAAGATTTAGATCGCAATGTCGTTATGATTACCGCACAAAACCACGGATTTGCCGTTGATGAAAATTCATTACCAGCAAACCTGCGCGTAACCCATAAATCACTCTTTGACGGCACACTGCAAGGTATTCACCGTACTGACAAACCTGCTTTCAGTTTTCAGGGTCACCCTGAAGCCAGCCCTGGCCCGCATGAAGCCGCTTCTCTGTTCGACCACTTTATTGAATTGATTGAACAGCATCGTCAGCAAAACGCTCAGAACACCAAATAATCAGGAGAAAAAGGAAAATGGCAAAACGTACTGATATTAAAAGTATCCTGATCTTGGGTGCAGGTCCGATTGTTATCGGTCAGGCATGTGAATTTGACTATTCAGGTGCTCAGGCCTGTAAAGCGCTGAGAGAAGAAGGTTACCGTGTCATACTGGTGAATTCCAACCCGGCAACCATCATGACCGACCCGGAAATGGCTGATGCAACTTACATCGAGCCGATTCACTGGGAAGTCGTACGCAAAATCATTGAGAAAGAACGTCCGGATGCCGTCCTGCCAACAATGGGCGGGCAAACAGCACTCAACTGCGCACTGGAACTGGAACGTCAGGGTGTATTGCAGGAATTCGGTGTCACCATGATTGGTGCAACCGCTGATGCCATTGATAAAGCAGAAGATCGTCAGCGTTTTGACAAAGCGATGAAGAAAATCGGTCTGGATACCGCACGTTCCGGCATCGCTCATACTATGGAAGAAGCACTGGCAGTCGCTGAAGACGTAGGATTCCCTTGTATCATCCGCCCTTCTTTCACCATGGGTGGAACAGGCGGTGGTATCGCTTATAACCGCGAAGAGTTTGAAGAGATCTGCGAGCGCGGTCTGGATCTTTCTCCAACGAATGAACTGCTGATCGATGAATCGCTGATTGGTTGGAAAGAGTATGAAATGGAAGTTGTTCGTGACAAAAGTGACAACTGCATCATCGTCTGCTCCATTGAAAACTTTGACGCGATGGGTATCCATACCGGTGACTCCATCACTGTCGCACCAGCCCAGACTCTGACGGATAAAGAATATCAAATCATGCGTAATGCCTCGATGGCAGTACTGCGTGAAATTGGTGTAGAGACCGGTGGTTCAAACGTACAGTTTGCAGTAAACCCTAAAAATGGCCGACTGATTGTCATTGAGATGAACCCGCGAGTCTCCCGTTCATCCGCTCTGGCTTCCAAAGCCACTGGCTTCCCTATTGCAAAAATCGCTGCAAAACTGGCGGTTGGTTACACCCTTGACGAGCTGATGAATGATATCACCGGTGGACTGACTCCTGCTTCTTTCGAACCATCGATTGACTATGTCGTCACTAAGATCCCTCGTTTCAACTTCGAAAAATTTGCCGGCAGTAATGACCGTCTGACCACTCAGATGAAGTCCGTTGGTGAAGTCATGGCGATTGGCCGCACTTTCCAGGAGTCTCTGCAAAAAGCATTGCGTGGTCTGGAAGTCGGCGCAACAGGTTTTGACCCGAAAGTTAATCTGGATGATGTACAATCACTGACCAAAATCCGTAGCGAACTGAAAGATGCTGGCGCTGAGCGTATCTGGTTCGTTGCCGATGCCTTCCGCGCGGGTATGTCCGTTGATGGTATCTTCAACCTGACCAACATTGATCGCTGGTTCCTGGTACAGATTGAAGAGCTGGTTCGTCTGGAAGATATGGTTGCAGAGCAAGGTATCAACGGCCTGACTTCCGGCTTCCTTCGTCAGTTGAAACGTAAAGGTTTTGCTGATGCGCGTCTGGCAAAACTGGCTGGCGTATCCGAAAAAGAGATCCGTAAACTGCGCCATGATTATGGCCTGTATCCAGTTTACAAGCGTGTAGATACCTGTGCGGCTGAGTTTTCAACCGATACAGCCTACATGTACTCCACTTATGAAGATGAGTGCGAAGCTAACCCAAATAATGATAAGCCAAAAATCATGGTATTGGGTGGTGGCCCTAACCGTATCGGGCAAGGCATTGAATTCGATTATTGCTGCGTACACGCTGCTCTGGCGCTGCGCGAAGACGGTTACGAAACCATCATGGTTAACTGTAACCCTGAAACAGTTTCAACAGATTACGACACCTCCGACCGCCTTTATTTTGAGCCGGTAACACTGGAAGACGTACTGGAAATTGTCCGCGTTGAACAGCCAAAAGGCGTGATCGTACAGTACGGCGGCCAGACTCCGCTGAAACTGGCACGTGAACTGGAAGCTGCTGGTGTGCCAATTATCGGTACCAGCCCGGATGCCATTGACCGTGCAGAAGACCGTGAACGTTTCCAGCAAGCAGTCAATCGTCTTGGCCTGAAACAACCGGCAAATGCCACTGTGACAACCATCGAACAGGCGATTGAAAAAGGTAACAACCTCGGTTATCCGCTGGTGGTTCGCCCTTCCTATGTACTGGGTGGCCGGGCAATGGAAATCGTATACGATGAAACTGACCTGCGTCGTTATTTCCAAACCGCAGTCAGTGTTTCTAACGATGCGCCGGTTCTGCTGGATCGCTTCCTTGATGATGCTGTTGAAGTTGATGTGGATGCTATCTGTGACGGCGAACGCGTCCTGATCGGCGGTATCATGGAACATATTGAACAGGCGGGTGTTCACTCTGGTGACTCAGCCTGCTCCTTGCCTGCCTATACCCTGAGCAAGGAAATTCAGGATGTGATGCGTAATCAGGTTGAGAAACTGGCCTTTGAATTACGTGTCCGTGGTTTGATGAACGTTCAGTTTGCTGTGAAAAACAACGAAGTTTATCTGATCGAAGTGAACCCTCGTGCAGCACGTACTGTACCATTCGTTTCTAAAGCAACGGGTATGCCGCTGGCGAAAGTCGCTGCGCGCGTCATGGCTGGGCAATCCTTACAGTCACAGGGTGTAACCAAGGAAATCATCCCACCTTACTACTCCGTGAAAGAAGTCGTATTGCCATTCAATAAATTCCCGGGAGTTGATCCGATTCTGGGGCCAGAAATGCGCTCTACCGGTGAAGTCATGGGTGTTGGCCGTACCTTTGCTGAAGCTTTCTCCAAGGCAATGCTGGGCAGTAACTCCATCATGGGTAAAAAAGGCCGCGCACTCCTGTCGGTACGTGAAGGCGATAAAGAGCGTGTTGTTGATTTGGCAGCTCAGTTAGTTAAGCAGGGCTTCGAACTGGATGCAACTCATGGTACTGCGGTTGTCTTGGGTGAAGCAGGAATTAACCCACGTCTGGTGAACAAAGTGCATGAAGGTCGCCCGCACATTCAGGACAGAATCAAAAACGGTGAATATGACTACATCGTCAATACCACCGCGGGCCGTCAGGCGATTGAAGATTCTAAACTGCTTCGTCGCAGCGCACTGCAATATAAAGTGCATTATGACACAACCCTGAATGGCGGTTTCGCAACCACCATGGCGCTCAGTGCTGACCCGACTGAACAGGTCATTTCCGTACAGGAAATGCACGCAAAAATTACCAAGTAATTTAAGCGAATAAAAAACAGCTCCCCCAAAGTTGGTTCTCCAATCAGTAAGGGAGCTGTTTTTTTATCTGGTGATATCTTAAATCCAGAAAATTGTACTTATCTTCAAGCCGAATATTCACTACTGACATGACATCAGTTAAAACACAATTAATTATTGTAGTTCGAGAAACATCCGTAAGTGACTATTAAAGCAAAAACCGTTAAGAATACGGGGATTATCAATCTGTTGTTTTACTAAAAAACCATGGTGTCGATAGAAACTGATCGCACGCTGGTTAGTAGTAGCAACGTCCAGCTCAATCATTTTGTATTTTCGGTCACGAGCCCGGAGAATTTCCTGCTCCAATAGTTGGGAACCAATACCTTGACGGGAAAACTCCGGATCGACAGAAAGATTATAGAGAAAACAGGAATTACCTTCCGGCTTGGGCGTAGCTGATGTGGAAGCAAGCAATCTATACAAGCACTTGATGGCTTGGGGGAAAGGATAAAATGAAAAAACAGAACTCAATGTTCCCCAATTTAACCGATTAATTTCACTACGATCATAGGCTGCGATCACCCCAATACATCGATCATCAGATAACATCAAACGATGTTGGGAGTAACCAAAATAACCTTTTTCACCACAAAACTCTTTTATTAGATATCGGGAACATAACTCCTCAGCTCCATAAATAAAATTCAGGGTATCACTAGATATATTGCCCAACAGATTGATTACCTGAGAAGCATAATCTGGAGTAGCTGGGCAGTGTTGAAGATTTGCGCTATGCAATTTATTCATGTCAGATCCACACCAAGCATACGGAATAGTTTAATGGCATTTGTCTGATGTGATATTCCTTCCTTGAGGCGATAACTGAAGAATATTTTATCTGGTGATTGATCATCGATAGTTTCTTCAAAATAAATGTTACGGGAGAGAGGCTGTAAATCCGAATCAGTCGCTAATATGGTACTGTGGGTGGTTATCATTCCCATAGCCTGTTGAGCACAAAGTTTTTTTAATATGGCAATGATTGCCATATTACGCTCCCGTTCATTTGTTCCCTTTAGAAGTTCATCTAATAGATAGATGGGTTGTAACCCGCTTTGTTTGACCCTTGTTATTAATTCTTTAATCTGCAAAACCTCACTCATAAAATATGACAACCCTTGATGTAGAGAATCAGCGGCTGAGAATATGGTAAATAATTCACAAGGATGAAATATCAGTTCAGAACAGGCTACAGGCCCGCCTGCCATGGCAAGTTTCAGGTTGAGACCAAGTGTACGCATATAAGTGGTTTTCCCCGACATATTAGAACCCGTAATAATGGTCACTTGGCCGGGAATAAGTAAGATATCGTTAGCAATTGCCTGCTGTGCAGGTAATAGAGGGTGAATGGCTTGCTTTGCATGAAGTTTGCGCTCGTCGCTCATTGTTGGAAAGTGCCAACATTGATTTTCATGGCTCAGATTTGCCATGGCACTTAGTGCCTCAAATAATGAGATAGCTTCCAGCCAACGGGGGACATGCTGTGCATACTGCTTATGCCAGCCCTGAAGATTCAGGGTGATATGAAAATCCCAGAGTAACGTGCATTGTAGGACAAGATACGGCAAGGCATTAAAGCGTAAGTGTGAATAATGGATGATGGTTGACAGTTTACGTAATGCCAGCTCTGGTCGTTCAGAAGGGTTTTGTAGTAATTCACTAATATTGCGTAAAGTCTGTGCATGATACTCGCCAGAATTAATATTTCTGACTATCTTCGAAAGACTATTCAGGGCATTAGATTGAAGGTCAACACGGTTAAGTGCGTGCTTAAATTGATCCCCCCGTAACATAAGAAATACGATATTCATAGCCACAGGCGGGATAACAATCCAGCCAGGAGCAAAGCGAGTTACAGCACAAGTAATACAAACTAATGAAAGCAGGGTTAGCATTTGCCCCACTCGTTTTAGCCTGACAGTGATATAAGGGAAAGTTGTGCTTGTCGCCCAGTCATGAAATTTCTCCAGATAATATCCTCTCCCTGTACTATCTGGCTTTCTCGCGCAAGCGTAAATTCTCTGGCGTAAGTCTAATTGTGGTGCCAGTTCTTTAATAGCTTGTTGATGCTGTGACAGTTGCGATATAGGACACCCGCGCGTTATCCATACGGCAAGCTTGGAATCACCGAGACTTGTCGAAAGATTAAATAGCAGTTGCCCTAAAGAGGCTGTTCCATATAAGTTGAGAGCACGATCCTGTTCACTGAAATGATCAGCAACATGTATCGGGCAAGGTGCCAGCGCTGGGAAATTTCGATGAATGCGCTCTAAGCTTTCTGTATTTAGTGTAACCAGAGTGAGGTGGTTCTGTAATTGTTCCTGTATGTGATGATGCAAGAAGACTAAGCCAACAAATAACAATATACCACCAGTTACCAATAGCCATGAATAAAATAACAACTCTGGTTGTTGCCATAAATAATAAACTAATACGATCAGGCTAATAAATATGATGAACCGACTTAATTCCATGTATTTCAGACGTTGCTGTAACACGAGTACTTTTTGAGATAAATAATCAACTCGTGTTTGCCATGGACATTTTTCGTGAGTATCAGAATTAATGTTTATCGTCATTTTTGAAAACACGTCGTTCCTTTGGTTGAGTAACATCAAATTTTTTGGCAAGAATACGACCAAATAATGCATTAAACAGAGGATTCCTAAACTTCATATAAATATCATTACGTATTAGGCATGCACCAAGATTTTGTTTAACGAAGTAATTGGTAATTCCAAGGTCGATAATTTTAGTCTGAAAATGACTGAATCTCTGGATCAGATCCATATGCAAAATATAGTAGGAATTTACTTCACTTTCTTCTTGATAATTACGGCCAAAAACAAAAGGGTTAATAATGCTTTCACTTATACCACTAAAAATAAATGAGCGTACTTGATCCTGTTTATCATAAAGTACGGATACTACGACTTGGCATTTTTTTTGTATCTGCTCAAAAAAGCTCAAAGGTAACGCCTCACGCTTATATTCACTTGCCCGGTGATGAGTATTGAGGTATTGCTCATAAAACGCCTCAAGCGCTATAGGCTGCTCATGATAGTGAACAATACGCCATCCTGATTGGCGAAACTGTGACTTTATGCGGCTAAGCACCTTACGGCAATTGGCTTTCAAATTTTGGCTATGCTGTTCCCATGATCTGCCTTGTAGCTGGACAAACGCCAAAGGGTAATTCATTGCCGGATTGAAGCCCTGTGCTAACAACTGTGAATGTAATGCACCATAATCCGTCTCTTTATGCTCCACATCACGAATGATCCTGACAAAAGCACGGGGAAAACTTAAAGCTAAAGAATGATTGATTATGTCGATACGTTGCTGAGGAATTATTTCATGAAAAAACCACCAATGGCAGCCACTGGTTTCATAACTGCCAAGCATGGCTGCGGTAATGCAACCAAACTTCGGAAAAAATCGCTGTAATCTCGATCGTAATGCAGAGTGAGAATCAGAAATCAGATCAATGGATTCTTGTGTAGCAAAGAACAAACCCTGAAAGGAATGCCTCAAATCGGAAGCGAAGACTTGGAAATATCGATATTCACGATGAGGAAGCGTTTGTTCACAGACGCTCATAAAGCTATGCGTTTTAAATGGATGCCCTTGAGACAAGGTTTCATTCCATATATAGGCATCAATATCTTCGATAGAATTATAAACTTCAATATGAAACTTATGGATACGAAATTCATCAATCAACATGTTTTAGTGCTCCTGAAGATTTTAGGGCATCAATGTAATCTTCATTCAATTTGAACACTTTTCGCTGTTCTGGGATTTTTGGGGCAGGAAATATCAGTTTTCTGAACCGAGATAAAAGGAAATTATACAAGGCGTTAGAATGTTTTATATAAAAGTACAGCCTGGATGATATGGCACCTACACTAAATTTCGCATCGTAGCTTGTCTGGCCAAGTTCAATATATGGATATTGTTGATTTTGAGCTTCTTCAATAACTCGATATAAACAATTGAAATAGAGTGCACTGGCATCGCGGTAGCTGTAGTCAATACCTAAGTATAACGGGTGTAGGTTTTTGCCCTTGAGGAATAATTCGAAAGCGACAATACAATCATCATCCAGACACAACAATACTTGTGCTTGATCGCCAAGTTCCTCATTAACAGCATGGAAAAATTCAGGTGTTAAACATTCAAACTTGGTATGACTACGTTGCAATACATTACGATATAAGCTACTAAGTTTGTCAACGTAAGCACTAAAGTCATCAACCATAATCCAACGTAGGCCAGTAGCATCAAACTTCCGCTTGCGTCTTCTCAATACATTCCGATAACGTTTTAGCATATTATTGATGTATTCTAAGCCTCCAACTTGATCAGTATAAACATAAGTCGTGTCAGGGCTACGGCAGACGACAAATTTGCTCTGTAAAACTTGCTGCAAGCATTGATGAACATATCCGTCAAACTCTTTGATACACTGCAATTTAATTTGTAGTTCAGATACTTTCCTATCAATCTCCCGTTCCATAGCTTGTAACAATCGGGGGTAATCGGGATGATCCGGTGGTAGAGAAATGCCTAGCATGTGACTGCAAGTTGCAATCGGACTACCGACGACAAAAATCCTTGGTTTCAAAAAGCTGGGAAATATCTTGCGTAAGGTTGCAACCCAATCCTGCCATTTCGGAGAGGCAAGATCAGTTAGGGAATAACACATACTGAAGCAACTAATTATAGCTGTCAGTTTTTCGTTACGATAAAGGCTAAGATAGTAAAAACTTTCGACAAGTTCAGAACGTTCTAATGCGAGTTGCAGTGAATATGAAGTAATCACATTTTCTGGATCATAGCAGTGTTCCCAGTCCTCCCGAGAAAAATGACTGACACTTTCTACCCACTTACAGCTTATTTCCATAACTGCAAATCCCATATAAGGTTATATTAAAGCCAGCTTTTGACCAATTTGGATGAAAGTACGAATGCTATAATCCAACTCCTCGTTGTTCAGGTTTGCGCTCAAATTAATCCGAATGCGTGCCCGTGTCTTACTTACAGCAGGATAAGTCACAGGATTAACGTATATGCCTTTCTCATGAAGCATACGGGCCATAGCGAAACAACAATGTTCATCACCCGTAATCAATGGCACAATGGCCGTTTCGCTGTTCAATATATTAAATCCTGCATCGCGTAATTTTTGACGGAAATACTCAGCCTTGGTTTGTAACTCCAGAGTCAACTGAGGTGAACTCTCAAGAATGTCGATGGCGCTGATGATTGAAGCGAGTACAGCGGGAGGTAACGAAGCAGAGTAAACGTAAGGATTTGCAGCAATACGGATAATATTTCCTGTTTTCTTGTTTGTAGCAATAAATCCACCAACGCCAGGCAAGCCTTTACTCAAACTACCGGTGATAACATCAACCTGATCCGTTATTCCAAAATAAGCACAACTTCCCCGGCCGTTCGGGCCAATATGCCCAGTACCATGAGCATCATCAACAATGACGAACGCATTATATTTTCGTGCTAAGTCGACAATCCCGGGCAAGGGAGCCAAGTCACCATCCATACTGAACACACCGTCAGTGATAATAAATTTACGTGCTTGAAATGAAGTTTGGCTAAGCTTGTTCTCAAGACTTTTCAGAGAAGCATGCTGGTAAATCCGAGTCGTTGCACCACTTAGTTTCAGACCATCTACGATAGATTGATGGTTAAGCATATCACTGAAAACTATGTCACCTTCACGACATAGCGTGGAGAGGGCTGCGAGATTCGCCGAAAATCCAGAGCTGAAAGTAATGACTTCTTCCACGCCAAGGAATTTAGCCAACCGTTGTTCCATTTCAAGATGTAGGTCACTAGTACCATTGAGAAGGCGTACACCACTGGATGTAGTTCCGTATTGATGAGTTGCATTGATACTGGATTCGATAATCTTTTGATGACCATTGAGTCCAGAATAGTTATAGGAACCTAAATGCAGAACTTCACGTATATGTGTGCTATCAGCGCTGACAGGGTTGTAGCTAACAGAAACATATTTGCAAGGTATTCTATGAAATACTCTGCCAATCATATCCATTTTGCCATCTGAAACAAAATTATCGTAACGCTCAGCCATGTTTTGTAGATAATCGTTGGATCGCGTGATATCACGATGATGGTTGTCTATTTGGGGATCAGTAAGGCGCGATTTATTCATGATGTTTTTTCCTTGCATACGGATAAAAAGTAACAATGAAGATAAGTGTTCCAATATTGATAGCCAGACTTACCCAAAGTAACGGCTGTAAATTGGAATAATTTGTTAGCAAATAAACGATGAATATCCCTTCTAAAGCCTTTATGAACAAAGTGACTAACGATAAATGATTGTGCTCAATACGGCTGGAGTACAGGCAATTGGTTAACAAGAAGATCAACGGTACTAGCCATACGTCAATAGTATTAAGTTGATCTGCATTGAAAATGATATAGAAGCTAATGAATGTTGGAGATATCAGCATTAACAATGTAGTAGGCATTGCTGGATTTGGATTTATTGAAGCGATAATTTCATTTTTAAAATTCAGATACTTAGGTGAACCAAATAATACTCTCAAAACAGATTTCAGGTTGGGCTGGTTTATTGCCTGCCGCAAACATGACAAATACATGAAGCTATTCAGATATCCCAGCGAATGAGGCTGGGCTATTGGTGTGGTGATGCCATAACGTATTGGCTCTTCTGATAACTCTCGTTGATAGGTTCCGAATATTCTGTCCCAAATAACTAAAAAGCAGCCGAAATTTTTGTCTATATAGAGCGAATTACTGGCATGATGTACCCGATGCTGAGAAGGTGTGACAAAAATCTTTTCTAGAAATCCCAATTCGCGAATGAACGTTGTGTGTATAAAGAACTGGTAGACCAACTGTGCAGCGATAGCCAGAAGGTAATGTTCCAATTTGATGCCCAGAAATGCCATGGGGAGAAAAAACACCCATACCGTAAAATTTCCGAAAAAGCCTAAGCGCACAGCAGTGCTAAGATTAAAGTGCTGTCCACTATGGTGCACAAGATGATTAGCCCATAGTAGATTACAACGGTGGTGAGCCCAGTGATTAAGATAGTAGAAAAAATCGTAGAATATGAAAGTCGCCAGTATCTGTAGGAAAGTATTTGGTAATGGGGGTATCAACGCCCAATGTTGTTGCACATAATAATAGATCGATAAATGTAAGCCCGTGAAAAGCACTCCGGCTACTAAATTAGTTGCGCCTAATGAAAGATTCACCAAACTCTCTATGATATTCAATTGAGAACGTCGTCGGAATAGATTCAACACCAGTGCTTCTATCACCATACTAATTAAAAATATAGGCAATAAGATAGTTAGTATATTTTGTCCTGTCATTTTTTACCCTATTTGTAGCAATCTACCTATATCCATCATCAATTCGTAGCTAAAAGATACTTCTATCAGCTAATCCAGAACCGAAGGTATTTGTATAAACCAGATTCTCATATCTTCAGATATGCTGATTAGGATTGAATGAGAATGTCCTCATGGTTACTGCTTACAACAGTAATACTACAAGATATGGCTATACACTATTCTCTGTGATTTTATATATAGCTTGAAAGCCACACATTTAATTACAATTGAACAACAAAATGACGATAAATAAAATTAATTTTGTTTTCAAAATACAATAATCAATTAATTTTTTGTAACGGGCTAATGGAATTCATATCTACATAGCCTGAAGATTCAGTCTATCTATGAGTGTTCTAATAAAGAAAAAGCCATCCTTTTTTGAGATGGCTTTTATAAAAATTAATAACTGTCTTTCTAATTAATACTTTTTATTCAATATAAATCTAATATTGTTTCAGCCACACAGGTATGTTGGTTTTTCATTTGAGGAGCGGGTTTAATAAAACAATCTTCCAGAAACCAGCTTGCAGGTGTTTTCAGAGTAATGGAGACAACAACCAAATGTTCCAGACTAATTCGATTCGTTCCCCGTTCATAACGTGATAACTGCTGGTGACTGACGCCGATTCTGTCCGCCAGCTCTGCTGCTGTTATCCCAAGCTCTTTTCGCTTCATTTGGATCCGTTTACCTACCAGCATACTGACTCGCATAGTATCTTTACCCTCATTATAAATAGGTTAGTAAGACAACTGCTGTACCTTCATATTTACCGGCTTTCGGTTGTATTAATGTGTGCAGTGTTGAAGTCAGAGTGAAAGTGGAAGGTATATATTTTCCCTCAGCAGTGACATTCACTCCATCTGCTGCATTCTTTCCATCAATCTGTAATGCTGAATAAATTTGTTTATTAGCATCGAGATAAACTTTGGGTTCGTTATTAATAGACTTAACCTGCAACATTATTTTGTTGCTATAAAGTGCACAGCTAAACTGGCCATTAATAGAACGGGTTGCGTTATTAACTTCTGAGGCTTTTAATTCACCATAAGCAATTTCAACGGGAACAATAAGTTCACAACTCTGGTTTGCAGGCGGTAATTTATTGCAGGTTGAATTAGGAAATTTTTGTGCTGTACCATAACCTGATGATATCTGGTTGGTATAAAACAAGCCGACACACTGTGCATTCGCAGTAATAATCGGAAATGTGACCCGTTTAGGAATTCCAAGCTGACTTTTATAAGCCCGCATGACATCTGCGGTTGTCCGGTATTTATGGGCGTCAGTCAAACAGACCTTTGCATCAATACAGGAGCCATACATACCCGGCTGTTTACCATTGTTATACTGGACATCCGGGCCAACATAGCATTGCGGCTTGTTATAACAAGGGTTCTCAATTCCCTCTTCTTCCGTCCATTCAATCAGCTCCATTGTCGTAATGGTTTGTTTACCCGATGTAGTGGTATTCACGGGCATAACATAGGCTCCACCATAAGAATATGAAGCAGTTAAGAAAAATAATGATGCAGAAAACTTCATTAATGATTTTGTAATATGACGCATAATTTATTTCCCTAAATAGCCCCAAGCCTGGCCCGAATATCATGGAAGCCACTCAAAAGGCTGGCGTAGCTATTCATAACTAAGCTCAAAAGTTGCCATCGCATTGAACTCTCCGACACCAATTTTGTTTTGCAAAAGTGCGTTAGGATCGGCTTTGACATAGGCCTGAAACGGAATGACATGACTACTGTTCGTGCCAGCAAGTGAGAACTGAGCCGTTTTATTAAAAGGAAGTGGTGTACCATCCAGTTTTTCCATACCAATAGCCGCACCAGAAGCATTGCTGCCGTGACTGAACGCCAATAATCCCGGCTGCTCTTTGCTCTCTTGCCCGACAAATTTGATATTCACTTTCTGCGCGACTTTAGGGTCACACTCTTCCAAATGCAGACGGAATGGCTGGCTTGGTGTGCGCTGATATAAATAAAGATCCCGGCTGGTAATGCTGCCAAAATCCACTTCCATCGCTTTATCTTCCGGTTTAATCACACAGGAAGGCGCCAGTACAGTCATCGTAATTCTGACATTTTGACGAAGGTTATCTTGCGCATAAGCACCTTGCAGGCTGCTCATTCCCAACAGGAATAAGGCCGGCAGTACTAATAATTTCCGCGCACAGTCAGAGAACTTTATATTTAACGAATTCATTATTCTTTATCCTAAAATTCATTATGATTGGGTGAAGTCTGTTTTGTGATTCACCAAATCTAATCAGCCCTCTTCATCGAGAATCTTTGTCACCGTACAGTTATTGCCACTACAACTAAAAGCTAACTGCGGGTGTCCGCCATAGTCATTGACATAAGTCAAGATAGGGTTACTACCGAAAGCGCTGGCTGTTCCGCCCAGTGTTTCACTGCTTTTAGGTGCCAGCATGAATGGCTTAAAGCCCTCGACCGGCTTACCTTTAACTTGACTCTGCCCTTCTGCAATCGTGACGTAATATGGCGTTGGGTTATTCAGCACATACTGGTTTCCCTGACGGGTTAAGGTCAGTTTTTCCTGCCACGGATTTTCCAGATCCACACGACGTGCGATAACTGCTTCCGGGCGGTAGAACAATTTAATTTTCGTCTGTATCGCGAGTTGCAGAACATTTGATTTTTCACTGCGTGGTGGAATTTCACGGACGTTGAAATAGAACAGGCTTTCTCTATCCAGAGGTAATTGCGCTATCGCGGGTAGAGTCTGAATCTTAATCTGACTCTTCATCCCGGCTTCAATACGCTGAACAGGCGGAACAACAACAAGTGGGCTGTTGATTTTATTTCCCTGCTCATCTTCAATCCATGCCTGTGCTAAATAAGGCAAATCAGGGTGTTGATTCTCAATATTCAAGCTGACAGATTTTTCATTCCCATTAAAAATAGCCCGGGTACGATCTAATGCTATCGCCGCCGTTGCCTGATGCACTGACATTAAACTTGTTACCGTCACGGCAGCTATCATTAGAATTTTTTTCAGTTTCATAGTGTCATTAGCTCATGCTTTAAAAACGTATATTTGTATTACTGCGATCAATTAATATCGGCATTACCGCATTAAAAATTAATGTAATACTTCATAAAAAACCTATTCTGTGGTTTTTTTTATTACTTTTTACTTATCATTTACATTTAAAAACTGGCAAGGCAGCAAAAATGCGGTTGAATACTCTGATGAGATATCATCTGGTACAGTCACCTCACACTGAGCATGTCCATCCCAATGAATCTGCAATTTCTCACCCTTTTTCATTCCACTCAGGTAGGCATAGCCATCATCACTCACCATGCCAATTTCCCGTTGGCTGGCGTTCATAACAGATGCACCAAAAGGCGGGAACGAACCATTAGGCAAACGGATCACTGTCATGGCTTTAATCCCGGATATCACCTGGAATTTACGATATCCAATGGCACCTTCGGTTAATGTCGCCAGCTGAACCGAACGCATTGCCTCCACGTCATCCGGCAATTTATCCAAGTCAATATTTGCGGTATTACGGTGATAGCTGTTCACATCAGCCAGTACAGCTTTGCCAAAGTAATTGGAGTGAATTGAAGAGCCGTATGTCTGGACTGGCACATTCCGAACACCTTCGGTATCTACCATCAGGCGGGTTGCACCAGCTATATTTGTACGGTGTAAAGCGACTCCTTTGCCCGTTGCAGTGATCCCACCCTGTAAACCCAGAGTCGCGCTAGTATTACTATCGGATTGATGGCTGGCGCTGGCGGTCACCAATGCTTCATCACCATAATGGGTGTAATAACCGTCTACTGTTGCCCTTCCACGAGTATTCACACCTGTTGAAATGCGATAGTTATTACGATCATCAATTCGATTGAAATAACCGACGGTATGACCATTACCCTGACGATTGACTAATCCGTTATAGCTGACAGTGCCTGTTTCTCCCCAGGGAATGGAGAGGCTCAGATACAAGCCATCATCTTTTTTATTGTCAAAATTGTTACGATAAGCGGATAAATTGACGTAGATACCTTTATAACGTGCTATATCCAGATGTTTGGATAAAGAGAGGTCATAGCGGTTATTCGTTGGCTTATTCCAGTAGGTCTGGTGGCTATAGCTGAAAGTGGTGCTGAACCCTAATTCATTAAATTGTTTATTTAAATTAACGGTATATAGTTCTTTTCCACTATCAGTGGATATATTTCGGGAACGGTAACGACGGTCAATATATTGCCCCATACTCATGAAATCACGTTCAGAGAAGCGATATCCGGCAAATGTCAGCTGACTGTTGTATTCTTCAAAACGCTTAGAGTAACTGAGGCGATAAGATCCCCCCGTCAACGTTTTGTTCTCAGCCGGCAATTTTGCTCTTGAACCTGTTACATCAAACGCTAATGCCCCAAACATCAGCAAATCACGTCCTATCCCCAGCGATAAGGCGTCATAGTCACCCGCAGCCAAAAGCCCGCCATACAATGACCAGCCGTTATTGATCCCCCAGGAAAATTCTCCCAAACCAAAAGCCGGCCCTTCACGACGATGCTTTTCATTCGTGGATTGTCCGCCAATAAATTTGTACTGCACACGTCCGGGGCGCGTTAGGAAAGGAACGGTTGCCGTATTGACCTGAAATTGCTGAACACTACCATCCTGCTCTTCAATTCTGACATCCAGTGTCCCTGCTACGGCATCACTGAGATCCTGAATACGGAATGGGCCTGCGGAAACCTGGGTTTCATACAGCACTCTTCCCATCTGGCTGATAGTGACTTTGGCATTAGTTCTCGCTACACCTGTAACCTCAGCGGCATAGCCGCGTAAATTAGGCGGTAGCATATTTTCATCTGTTACCAGACTAATCCCGGTATAACGGAAGCTATCGAAAATATTGGAATTAAGGTAACTCTCTCCCAGTGTCAGCTTAGCTTCCATAGTGGGAAGTGCGCGATACGCGTAGTAACGGGTCCAGTCCCAACTGCGTTTTCTGGAACTGGAGCGATTTGTATCATCCGAACCGTTCTTCCCGGTATTAGTGTGATCGTATCTGCTCTGCCAGTTTGCACGGAAGCGCCACGCGCCGGCATTAATGCCTGTCGTACCATTTGCGCTGATTTGCTGGCGAGCACTACCATGATCTGGTTTAGTTGCCTGTGCATAAAGGTTGTAATCAAATAACAATCCGGGTACACCTTCATCCCAGCGGGAAGGAGGGTCCCAATTCGGTGATTCATATTCCAGATAGATTTTAGGAACAACTAAATACAGGGTATAAGTGGCTAAATCCCCTTTAACCAAGGTTCCCGGCAGGCTATTCAGATCAAGGCATTTTTCATTATTCTGCCAGACTAATTTATCGGCCCATTTTGATTGCAGGCCGATTCTTTTCACTAACTCTGGGGAAATACAGGCTTCACTGCCTTTCGGATCATTATCCGGCACGAGAAAGTCAATAGGATACATATCCTGCAATTCAGACTGATTCACCCGAACTGCCATCATATAGTTCCCCGGCATGATATAACCTGCACGGGAAAACTTCTCCAAATCAATATTGGAGCGTTCATTAATATCCAGCGCATCAGTATTGAATTCAATAGGCTTAGAATAAGCAAACTGGATACCGGACAGAGAAAATAGTATCAGGGCAGAAAGTAGCTTAATACCGGGCTTCGAAGGTTTCGTATTTATTTTATTAGCTATTCTTTGTTTATTAAGCACGTGGTTTTTATTAAAGATTCTTTTTCTATTACTGCGTGTTTCTTTATTAACAGACGAAAAATCATGATTCATAGAAGCTATAAACCAAGCCATAACATCCTCTAAGCAATGAATCGTTAATAATTCAATTTGAATTTAATTACTGCCTGATAGTGCCAAATCCGTATGTATGGCAGAATGTGTGATTTTCCGAATATAGGTAACTGAGAAAACATCAACTTCAATTAACTCTAAAGAAGCTGTTCAATTCTCAAGCCACTTAAATCGCTTTCTTATCAGTTTTAAACACCGTTATTAAACACAGTGCATGTTTGAAATAGGCTCAATAGTTATGCCAGGAAACCCAAATAAAAAATCAAAATGATATGGGCTTCCTGACATTCAGCAATTAAAAACTAGCCTTTAGTTTTCACTATTACAGGTAGTTCATAGTAAAGTATGCGAATGCATAGAAGTCACCTGTTGTTACAGTTTGACCAGGAATAACTTTCAGGTTTGCATCGAAACGCAGGCGGTTATCAACTGCATCTACACCAGTTGTAGGTGTGCCGAAACGAATCAGTCTTCCGTTCTCACCGTCATTTAAGTCGCCAATTTGGATGCCTACACCTTTAGCTTTACCTTTAATAGCTAAAAGATCGCCATTAGCATCAACCGTATCGCCTGTGAACGTTGTGGAAATTTTCTTTCCTGTGATATCAGAACATTTGTCTAAAATAATATCAAAAGGTATACGTTCGGATTGACCGTCTGGATTGGACTTAAACTTAGAAGTCCGAACTTCGCCAAAATTAACATCAATATGAGAATTTTTAATTGAACAAGTCGGATTAATAATAGAACCTTTGAAGTGAACAAAACCACGATCATTCATGTTGTCATCACTTCCACCTGCATTTGCAGCGCCTGCAGTTAAAGCGACACCAAGACCTAAAACCATTGCCAATTTATTCAGTTTCATAATCGAATTTATACCTTTTAATTAAAAAGTAGGGATTTATATTCAAGGAATGTCCTAAACCCAGAAATTAATTTCTGGCTCTTAGGATAATTGCTATTTAGTTTTTTGACAGACTGCTTAACTGTTCAACTAAATGAAATCGATATTATGATTCTATACAAAGCACCCTAAGTCAAATTTCAGCGGATAAAACTGGCAATGATCCCTAACTGCGTATCGGATATGAGTTTTTACCAAAAACCACGCATAGACAGCAATATATTTTACTGATAAACATGTAAATTTAGATTATTTTCCTGAATTGCATCTCACAAAGACGAATAGTTTAGAATCTTAGTTTGCGCGTCTTTATTGAGCGATTTTGTCTTTTTTAAAATAAAAAAATACTCAATTAAACTAAGATAATGATAAAAATCAGATTTTAATATCAAAACAAAAGGAGAAGACAAAATATAAGCAAAATATTCATCTATTTTAGAAAATTAACACGCTAATTATAATATTAAATTATTACTTTAGTTGAATGGGTGTTTTTTGTTAAAAAGATTCATTTATTATTTTCATAATAAAATCAGCGATTGATAAAATGAAAACAGACAAACAAATAAATGAGATTAATTCTTAATAAAACCATCTGAAAAACATATTATACTGGATAATAAAAAAGCCCTTCTCATTATAGAGAAGAGCTTTTATTTTAATAAAGTAATTAAATTACATTATTTTTAATTGTCACCTAACAAAATAGATTCAAGAGCGATTTCAATCATGTCATTGAAAGTAGTTTGACGCTCTTCAGCAGTAGTCTGTTCACCTGTACGAATATGGTCAGAAACAGTACAAATTGCCAGTGCTTTTGCACCAAATTCAGCCGCAACACCGTAAATGCCAGCCGCTTCCATTTCAACGCCCAAAATGCCGTATTTTTCCATGACATCGAACATTTGTGGGTCTGGAGTATAGAACAGATCCGCGGAGAAAATGTTACCAACACGCGCATTGATATTTTTCGCTTTAGCTGCATCAACCGCATTACGGATCAAATCAAAGTCAGCGATTGCTGCAAAATCATGATCTTTAAAACGCAGACGGTTGACTTTAGAGTCAGTACAAGCACCCATACCAATCACTACGTCACGAATTTTAACATCTTCGCTTACGGCACCACAGGAGCCAATACGGATAATCTTTTTGACACCAAATTCGGTGATCAATTCTTTGGCATAAATGGAACAGGATGGAATGCCCATACCGTGCCCCATAACTGAAATGCGACGGCCTTTATAAGTACCAGTGAAGCCGAGCATACCGCGCACATCGTTAACCTGACGCACATCTTCCAGAAAAGTTTCTGCAATGTATTTTGCACGCAGTGGATCGCCTGGCATTAAAACAACATCAGCAAAATCGCCCATCTCAGCATTAATATGTGGGGTGGCCATAAATCTATTCCTTGTTTTTATTATACCCGTTGTCTTTCGGGCTGCCTTTTTGGTGGCTGTGCTCGCTCCTCCCGGTCACATAGCTACCTATGCTCCGGGGACTCACTCACTTGCCGCCGCGATGCCGCTCAAAATCCATAGGGTATGGGTATTAAAAAAATATTAGCGATCGGGGAAACCAACGGCTCCCCCGGAAAATCAGAACATCACTTTGCCGTAATCCATTGGTGTCAGGTCGAAATATTTCGCCACTGTCTGACCAATGTCAGCAAAGGTTTCACGATGCCCTAATGAGCCCGGTTTTACCTTTGGCCCATAAACCAGTACAGGTATATGCTCACGGGTATGATCCGTACCCGGCCAGGTTGGATCACAACCGTGGTCAGCCGTCAGGATCAGAATGTCATCTTCTTTCACCATCTTCAGCATTTCCGGCAAACGGCGATCAAACAGTTCCAGCGCAGCAGCATAACCGGCTACATCACGGCGATGACCGTAAGATGAGTCAAAATCAACAAAGTTGGTGAATACAATCGTATTGTCACCGGCCTGCTCCATCTCTACCAATGAAGCATCAAACAGCGCATCAATTCCCGTCGCTTTCACTTTTTTAGTGATACCGACATTCGCGTAAATATCAGCAATTTTACCAATGGAAACCACTTCACCCTGTTTCTCATCAACCAGTTTTTTCAGTACAGTTGGCGCTGGCGGCTCAACAGCCAAATCATGGCGATTACCGGTGCGCTGGAAGTTACCTGCTTTATCGCCGACAAACGGACGGGCAATTACACGGCCGATGTTATAACCGCCATCAGTGAGCTCTTCACGGGCGATTTCACATAATTCATATAGTTTATCCAGACCGAATGTTTCTTCATGACAAGCAATCTGGAAAACGGAATCCGCTGAGGTATAGAAAATCGGTTTACCCGTTTTCATGTGCTCTTCTCCCAGCTTGTCCAGAATAACGGTACCGGAAGAGTGGCAGTTACCCAGATAACCCGGCAGGTTGGCACGTTCAACCAGTTTATCCAATAATTCCTGTGGGAAGCTGTTTTCTAATTCGTGAAAATAACCCCAGTCGAATAAAACCGGAACACCGGCAATTTCCCAATGACCTGATGGTGTGTCTTTACCAGAAGAAAGTTCACTCGCATAACCATAGGCACCGATAATTTCGGCATCTT
Source organism: Xenorhabdus sp. PB30.3 (assembly GCF_963895965.1). NCBI lineage: Bacteria > Pseudomonadati > Pseudomonadota > Gammaproteobacteria > Enterobacterales > Morganellaceae > Xenorhabdus > Xenorhabdus sp. PB30.3. The sequence continues at coordinate 39,273 of NZ_CAWQMW010000115.1, forward strand.
TATCCAAACCAACCGGGAAGGTTCCACTGGATTCTTCCGTTGCTTTTCCCAGTCCCAAACGGCTCAGATTCGGTAACTTCAACAATCCCTGACGACCGATATCAGCTTCACCACGAGCGCACTGTTCTGCAATATGCCCTAAAGTGTTAGACCCTTTGTCACCAAATCTTTCTGCATCTGCACTCGCACCGATACCAAAGGAATCCAAGACCATGATGAATGTACGTTTCATAATTTTCTCCTGTGTCAATTCACGCTATCAATGCGGGAACTGCCAGCTATTAAAATCTATTCAATACTTCTGTTGAATTATCCACCAATACGACGATAAACCATCTGGGTGGCGACTTTCATTCCGGCATCCACTTCTGTTGCCGAAGTATGTGCCTGTTGAAAAACAAGCGATGCACGCACAGCCTCTGCCGCCATATGCCAGTCATCTTCATTATTGGCATGAATCACCATCAGAGGAGTATCTGTGTTTACTTCTGAGCCAAGCGCAATAATATCACTCAGCCCCACACTGTAATTAATCGGATCAGACGCTTTACGGCGACCACCGCCTAATGCAACGACTGCCATCCCTAATGCACGGGTATCCATTGCTGTTACAATGCTTTGCTTTTTAATTATATTATTTTCAGCAAATACGGGTCTGCTGAAAGAAGCTGTCGGTAAATAACGGTCATAGTTTTCAATAAAATCAACCGGCCCTTTCTGAGCTGCCACCATACGCCCGAATATTTCCGCAGCCTTACCATTATCGAGCACTGCCTGTAATTGACGATATGCCGCATCACGATCTTCTGCCAGTTTACCCGATACCAACATTTCAGCAGATAATGCCATAGTCACTTCAAATAAACGGGGATTGCGGTACTCTCCTGTCAGAAACTGCACCGCTTCACGCACTTCCAGCGCATTACCGGCACTGGATGCTAATACCTGATTCATATCTGTCAACAGCGCCGTTGTTTTACAACCCGCACCATTAGCCACCGCAACAATCGATTCCGCCAGCTGTTCTGACTGCTCATAAGTCGGCATAAATGCGCCAGAACCGACTTTCACATCCATAACTAAAGCGTCTAATCCTTCAGCCAGTTTTTTGCCCAGAATAGAAGCGGTAATCAGCGGAATAGAATCAACAGTAGCAGTAATATCACGTGTTGCATAAAAACGTTTATCCGCGGGTGCCAGTGATTCAGTCTGACCGATAATTGCAACACCAACATCCCGGATAATGTCACGGAATCGGTGATCATCGGGGAAAATGTCAAACCCGGGGATGGATTCTAATTTATCCAGCGTCCCTCCGGTATGACCTAATCCACGCCCTGAGATCATCGGAACATAACCTCCACATGCTGCAACCATCGGTCCCAGCATCAGGGATGTCACATCACCAACCCCTCCTGTCGAGTGTTTATCCACGACCGGGCCGGGCAGATTCAGCTTTTTCCAGTCAAGGACTGTACCAGAATCACGTACCGCCAATGTTAAGGCAATACGCTCTTCCATCGTCATATCCCGGAAATAAATGGCCATCGCCAGAGCAGCAATTTGCCCTTCTGATACCGTATTATCACGCACAGCGTTAATAAAGAAGCGGATTTCTTCTTCGCTCAGTGAAAAACCATCTCGTTTTTTGCGGATAATTTCCTGTGCCAAAAACAAAGCTACCTCCCATTATCATTGTCTGAGAAGAACAGTAGTCATGAATCAGCTCTATCTTAACGAACATTCAAGGCATTGTTATTGATCTTAAACGACTGTTTTCATAACTTCTGCATTCAATAACTTCTATTCCCAATAACTACTGTTCCCAATAACTACTGTTCTCAATAATTGCTATTGTTAATAACCACTGTTTTGTTTTTGACCCTGATGACCCAGCGCCGTCAATAAGCTACCCAGCAGACTGGAAGCGCCAAAACGGAAATGGCGGGAGTCTGCCCATTTATCGCCCATGATCCGGCCTGCCAGTGCCAGATATTGTGCTGCTTCTTCTGCTGTGCGGACGCCGCCCGCCGGTTTAAACCCGACATTCTCTCCCACGTCCATATCACGGATGACACTCAGCATAATCTCTGCACTTTCCAGTGTCGCATTAACCGGCACTTTCCCGGTTGATGTCTTAATAAAATCAGCACCCGCTTTAATCGAGATTTCAGAGGCTTTACGGATCAGCGCAGCGTCTTTCAGCTCTCCGGTTTCAATAATGACTTTTAGCCAGACACCTGATTCAGCACAGGCATCTTTACAGGCTTTAACCAGATCAAAACCAATTTGTTCGTTACCCGCCATCAATGCGCGATAAGGGAAAACCACATCCACTTCATCTGCACCATAAGCAATTGCTGCACGGGTTTCTGCCAGCGCGATATCAATATCATCATTGCCATGAGGGAAGTTCGTAACAGTAGCAATCCGGATATCCGGTGTTCCCTGTTCACGTAATACCTTACGAGCGAGGGGAATAAAACGCGGATAGATACAGATGGCCGCAGTATGCCCTGCCGGACTGTTTGCCTGATGGCAAAGTGCTGTCACTTTCTCATCAGTATCATCATCATTGAGTGTAGTTAAATCCATCAAGCTCAGCGCACGCTGAGCAGCTGCGGTTAAATCGGTCATAAAACTCTCCAACGGTATTTTTATCGTAACTGAATCAGTTCACATATTCTTCCGAACATTTATACACTTCGTCTTTCAAGTTGCCTCTTTGTTGGCTGCGCTCGCTCACCCCAGTCACATAGTTATCTATGCTCCTGGGGATTTACTCCCTTTCCGCCGCGATGCATCTTGAAATTCATTGTGTATAATCGCTAACTGTTCCGAATTATTAATGTATTCATATGTTGGTGAGCGGACTTGGTTCCTTGAAGATGTTGCAATGCCCTATCTCGCCGCAACAACAGAGCTCCTTCTCTCCGCACCTTTTTCTTTAGTATGATTTTTTCAGCTTGTCTTGCCCGGCAGGTATTAGCTTAATCAATGAAATCTTGATTCATCATTATTTGAACATGTAAGTATGTAATAATTCATGCTCAGAATCACACTAATCAAATGAAAATTGCAATTATTATCATTTTATCGTGATTAAAATCACATTGATTAAGCCCGGAAAAAATAAAATGCAGGTAAGATTAACTCACCTGCATTCAATCTAGTCTGTGTTTTCTGGTTAGACTTCCTAATTATGCCAGAGAGAGGAAGAACCCTGCAATTGTGGCACTCATCAGGTTAGAGAGTGAACCAGCCAATACTGCTTTCAAACCAAAACGGGCAATGTCACCACGACGGCTTGGTGCCATACCGCCTAAACCGCCCAGCAAGATAGCAACAGAAGAAAGGTTAGCAAAGCCACACAGTGCGAAAGAAATAATTGCTTTCGTATGTTCAGAAAGAACCTGAAGTCCAGCTGCGCGGACAACATCATCCGGTTTCAGGTATTCACCAAAGTTCATAAATGCAACGAATTCATTAACGACCAGTTTCTGTCCGATGAAAGAACCAGCAACTGTTGCTTCATTCCACGGTACACCAATCAGGTAAGCGATTGGTGAGAATACCCAGCCTAACAGCAGTTCCAGAGATAATTGCGGGTAATTGAACCAGCCACCAATGCCACCCAGAATACCATTCAGTAAAGCAATCAGAGCAATAAATGCCAACAGCATTGCACCCACATTCAGAGCCAGCTGCATACCGGATGCTGCACCAGATGCCGCCGCATCAATAATATTTGCAGGGCGATCTTCTGCTGATACCAGTGACATAGCATCAACATTATCGTGAGTGGTTTCAGTTTCCGGTACCATCAGTTTCGCAAACAGCAGGCCACCCGGCGCTGCCATGAATGACGCTGCAATCAGATATTCCAGTGGAACACCCATTGATGCATAACCCGCCAGTACAGAACCTGCTACCGATGCCAGACCACCACACATCACGGCAAATAGTTCGGATTGTGTCATGCTCGCAATATAAGGACGAACAACCAGAGGCGCTTCAGTCTGGCCAACGAAGATATTCGCTGTTGCTGACAGGGATTCAGTACGTGATGTTCCCAATACTTTTTGCAGGCCACCACCCAAAATCTTGATGATTAGCTGCATAACACCAATGTAATACAAAACGGCAATCAGAGAAGAGAAGAAAACGATGACTGGCAGAACGCGCAGGGCAAAGACAAAACCGCCGCCGCCGAACAGCTCAAACATTTTGTTGGATACCAGCCCGCCAAAAATGAAATCCATTCCCTGCTGACCATATCCAATTACATTGGAAACACCTTTTGACATTCCACCCAGAATGTCTTTACCTGCTGGTACATAAAGTACAAATGCACCAACAATAACCTGAATCAAGAAGGCCCCAAGGACAGTGCGGATTTTAATAGCTTTATAATTACTCGAGAAAAGTACTGCGATAAAAATCAGCACTACCATCCCTATCAGGCTCATAATGAGTTGCATTGGAAGAATCCCTGTTCACTGAATGAATTAAAAATATGTCAGTTATATTGTGAGTTCCTACTGACACTGTGTGTGGAGGCGATTATACCCAGTAGTAAAAAAGAACAAGCAACTGACATCACAAATTAATGCAGCAAAAAGTAATATAAAAACAGAAAATGAGACTTATATCACATATAACCATTCAATTTATCAGGGTTTAGATAATTTTGCGGTAAAAAAGGAAGAAATGAGAAGATAATGCCAGTTAAATATTATTAATGTTTATTTCGACCAGAATAGCCTATTTTGCTCAACCAAAAGTAGACTATTTCCACTGGGATAAATTAGCTGATCGCAAATAATGCCATGCTATTTTGATAAATTTGGCGGGAAATTTCATCCGGAGATTCAGGACGTAATTCACACAATACAGAAAAAATCTGCGCGATTCTTTCGGGTCGGTTTGGCTGCCCCTGAAAACCAGCTAATGGCATATCAGGTGCATCCGTTTCCAATACTAAAGAGGAAAGAGGTAAGCGAGCTATCGTATCACGCGTTTTTTTCGCTCTTTCATACGTAATCGTTCCCCCGACGCCAATGTAAAAACCCATACGTACAAAGGCCTGCGCCTGAGATAAGCTACCAGCAAAGCCATGAATAACGCCGGTGCGTGGAACATGATGCTTTCGCAACATTGCCGCCAGTTGATCGTGGCTTTTGCGGGAATGGAGCAGAACAGGCAATTCATATTTTTTGGCCAGCTTAAGCTGAACTGCCAGAACGTTTTTCTGCCGCTCAAACTGGGGTTCTGCCATGTACAGATCAAGCCCAATTTCACCCACGGCTACACAATGGGGGAGTTTCTCTTTTAGTTTCTGCTCCAGACAATCCAGATCTGTATCATGATGTTCATTAATATATAAAGGATGCAATCCAAACGCGGCATAGATTGCCTGATACTTAGCCGCCAAATCAGCAACCCTCTGGAAATATACCTGACTGACAGTCGGCACAATAATTTTTTCAACGCCTGCTTGTCTGGCTCGTTCTAAACTTGCGGCTTCGTCACCCGAAAAAGGAGGGAAATCAAAATGGCAATGTGTGTCAATAAACATCTATTTATCCATATCATACACTTCGTCTTTCAGGTTGCCTCTTTGTTGGCTGCGCTCGTTCACCCCAGTCACCGTTTTTATAAACATACGGTTATCTATGCTCACGGGGATTACTGAGAGGCTCCTGCCTCTCACCGGAGGCCAGACTTTGGCTGGGCAAATTCGTTCCCGACGAATTTGTTACTCTCTTACCGCCGCGAGGCATCCTGAAATCCATTGTGCATATTTGTCGTCATCATTATTGTTCGTCATAATCGTTATTGATCATAGCAGTACCAGTCAATGGCATCTGTTCGCTGTCATTCACACCGGTTTCCTCCGCTATTCTTGCCGAAGTATCTATTGCGGGGGTCTGCTCACTACACAGAAAACTATTGCGACGGAAACAATTACGGTTCGTTCCATCGTGGTTTAAACCGCTGCGGGAAACACCGTAACTTTTACGTTTTTGCGGCCCAAACTTACCACCGACAAAAGTATGTCCGATAGTCGCCAAAAAGTACCGCCCACAACGCCTACCCAGATGATAATCTGTATTCAATGCTTTCGTTTTACTCCCCAGAGCCATCGTTGCCAACGGTGCGGGTGGCCTAATTTCGAAGATTTGTACGTCATCCGGTGGATTTTCAATAAACCGTTGTGTCCGGAAGTAACTTGTAGCATGCAGCTTCAACATCCTGAGCATTTTTTGCTGACTGCTGGTTTCCAGCCAGCGTTCCACTCGCTTGAACCACTGTGACGTATAATAAAGCTGTGAAGGCACTGTCCTGACCACGACAATAGTATCAGCCCCCCGACGATATGCCTCTTCAACCGGAATCGCATCACTAATGCCACCATCCTGATAAACGATACCATCGAGCGTTACACCATTGCGATAAAATCCGGGGATCGCGCTGGAAGCCTTGATAATTTCCATCCAGTTACTTTCATTAGGTTGAAAATAACTGGCTTCGAAATTATCAGCACGGCAGGTGCACATATAAAACTCACGACCATCATCAAAATGGTCCATCGCAATAGGAATGTTTAAGGGAATTTGTTCAGAGATCATATCAATATACCAATCCAAATCGATAAGATGCCCACCCCGGACAAAGCGCAATGGGTTGAAGAAAGTCGGATTGGTTGTGTACTTGTTGATCACCTTGCGGGCATAGCCTTTTTGACCGCAGATATAAGCAGAAAGGTTCTGAGCACCAGCCGAGGTACCAAGAAATAATTCGAACGGATTAAAATCTAACCGGAGAAATTCATCTAACACACCTGCGGTAAAAATCCCACGCTGCCCACCTCCTTCACAGACAAGTGCAATTTTTCCCGGTTTTATCCGCGATGTATAAGCTAAAGGCTCTATATTACCCAACGTAATTGGAATATGTTTCCCCACATTTCCCCCTACAAAGTCAATGTCTGTTCCAAGGTGTCATTTGAATTATGATCATCTTTCAGTAATTAGTAATAATGTTATGCAAACAATTCCTCACTCAAGTGATTTATCATTTGAGCAAAGCATCCGTAAAGCCTGTATTAAATAATGGAGATTAATTCACCAACAGGCAAGTTATTACCGATAATCTGAATAGATCTTATCCTTTATATTCTTGAAGAGATAATCGCTTAATTAGATTAAGTTTTATTTGGGGAATAAGCCGGTAGAGTGACTTATTATCAGCCACTCTCAACAAAAAATAGATTATTTTTTAGTGGACACGGTGCTGTTTACGGCCTGAACGCCTTCCACTTTATGAGCAAGCCTGATAGCTCGTTTTGCCAGCTCTTCGTGTTTGACAAAACCAGAAAGATAAACTACGCCTTTTTCTGTTTTCACTGAAATATTATTATCGTGACTATTAAGCCCGGTATCTTCCAGAAAACTTTCTTTTATTCGGGCAGTAATAGCACTATCGTCAGAATTATTATCTGCTTTTTTAAGGGAGTTCTCGCTTTTTTTCCCGCTATGATTTCTTGAATCATTAATTTTCTGGTCTGTATTTTCCTGTGCTTTACCTTCTGACAGATAAGTTGAAGATGTTCCTGCTGCCAGTGCGTTACCACCTATTAGTACCGAGCCTAAAACAACAGCCAGGAATGAGTTTGTGAACTTTAAATTTTTCATCCTACTACCTTCCTTTTATCTGAGCCAGAATGTCAAAGGATGATATATCAATAAATTAAGCAAATGGTATGAGCTTTACAATAACTCACGTATATTTTCTTATACCTAGAAATGATGCTTTTAAATAAAACAGAAAGTATTAATTATGGTAGGAAAAATAAAAAAGGCCAACGAGGTGTTGGCCCATAAAAAATATCAATGTTCCCGTGTTTTACGGAAAACCACCTCAGGATAGCGTTCGCTGGTCAGGTTTAAATTAACCATGGTTGGGGCAATGTAGCTCAGGTTATCACCACCATCAAAGGCTAAATTTTGTTCATTCTTACGTTTGAACTCTTCCAGCTTTTTGACATCACTACATTCTACCCAACGAGCGGTAGAAACATTGACAGGCTCATAGAGTGCTTCTACGTTATATTCACTCTTCAGCCGGGCAACAACAACATCAAACTGAAGCACACCCACGGCACCAACAATCAAATCATTATTGGTTAATGGACGGAATACCTGCACAGCTCCCTCTTCCGACAACTGAACCAGACCTTTCAGCAATTGTTTCTGTTTCAGAGGATCACGCAGACGAATGCGGCGGAACAGTTCAGGAGCAAAGTTAGGAATACCGGTAAATTTCAGCTCTTCACCCTGAGTGAAAGTATCACCAATCTGGATAGTACCGTGGTTATGCAGACCAATAATATCGCCCGGATACGCATCTTCAACATGAGAACGATCACCAGCCATGAAAGTCAGTGCATCTGAGATAACCACATCTTTTTTGATACGAACCTGACGCAGTTTCATGCCTTTTTCATATTTACCGGAAACAATACGCAAAAATGCTACACGGTCACGGTGTTTCGGGTCCATATTGGCCTGAATTTTGAACACAAATCCGGAGAATTTTTCTTCTTGTGCTGTCACTTCGCGCGCATCAGTCTGACGCGGCATTGGCGTTGGGGCCCACTTAACCAGGCCATCAAGCATATGATCGACACCAAAGTTACCTAACGCAGTACCAAAGAATACCGGCGTCAGTTCACCCTGCAAAAAGGCATCCAGATCAAATTCATGTGATGCGCCTTTAACTAACTCCAGCTCTTCACGCAACTGCTCGGCCAACTCTTCTCCGACAGCAGTATCCAGCTCAGGATTATCCAGGCCTTTAATAACCCGGACTTCCTGAATAGTATGCCCCTGACCGGATTGATACAGATAAATTTCATCCTGATACAGATGGTAAACCCCTTTGAAAGACTTACCACAACCGATAGGCCATGTGATCGGACAACAAGCGATCTTCAGCTCATTTTCGACTTCATCCATCAGCTCCATCGGATCACGAATATCACGGTCGAGCTTATTCATGAATGTCAGGATTGGCGTGTCACGCAGGCGGGTAACTTCCATCAGCTTACGGGTACGATCTTCAACACCTTTTGCCGCATCAATAACCATCAGACAGCAGTCAACCGCTGTCAGAGTACGGTAAGTATCTTCAGAGAAGTCTTCATGCCCCGGCGTATCCAGCAGGTTAACCAGACAATCGCCATAAGGAAACTGCATCACTGAGGTGGTAATGGAAATACCACGTTGTTTTTCCATTTCCATCCAGTCTGACTTAGCATGCTGATTGGAACCCCGGCCTTTTACCGTTCCCGCTTTCTGAATTGCCTGTCCGAATAACAGGACTTTTTCAGTAATTGTTGTTTTACCCGCATCAGGATGCGAAATTATTGCAAATGTGCGCCGTTTCGCAACTTCTTGCAGAAATGGAGAATTTGACATCTATTGAAATCTTCTATTCTGTACGCGGATCGATACCATATTGAGGCGCCATCAGAGACCCTTAATCCATCCAATCCGGTATGTTAATTGGAATTAGCGTTTATTTTCGCTGAACTTGGCGTCATAAACAACTAATGATACGCAAGATGATGATGCAGAAAATCATCATGACTTCATCAGATTCAATCTACATTCCCTTTCTCCTGAATCGCAAAAGTTCATATACGGGTACGTCACTCATACTCACCCAAACAGCGGTAACGCCATAATAATGGCATCTTCCTTACCTGTCGCGGTCGGGTAATAATTTTTGCGGATGGAAACTTCATTGAAGCCCAGATCTTCATATAACCGAATTGCAGACTGGTTGGAACACCGGACTTCAAGCCATAACGTATTTATCTGTTTTTCAGGTAATGTGTCAATCAGATAATTTAATAGCGTTCTTCCATGCCCTTGTGATTGATATTCCGGATGGATAGCGATATTAAATAGCGTTGCTTCATCCAAAATATACTGGGTTATTGCAAAACCAATTATCTGGTTATTAAGCTCGATCTTATAATTGAGATAACGCTCTCCCTGATTAGAGTAGAATGTTTTCTCACTCCACGGAAAGGGGTGGCTGGCCTGTTCTATCTGGAAGGCCGCGGGAAGATCAGCGGGAGTTAATAGAGAAATATTCTTCATAATGGTAAATTTGTTGCCAAAGAGAACGTTTTGCATCCCCATCAAGGGATAAGTCATTTAATGCCGGGCTTCTCAAAGAAATCCCTTGTATTGATAAGGTAATATCAACCCCCAGCAGCCAGCATGGGCAGCGGATTGATTCCGAAAGCAGCTCAACATCTTTTGTTGTGATGCAATAAACTAATGAGGCATCAATCCCCATGGCTGTGAAAATATCAGCAAGTAATGAATGGCTTAAGTCAATGTGATCATGGGTAATGATCAACAGACGGGTTGAGTCAGGGATGAGGACAGATAATTCACCCCGCAGGGCCGCAGGGTTACGCAGAACCCATTGGGTGATACCCAACCGGGTTAGTGATCTGTCACGCTTCGTCATCGTGTTTTATTCCATCTGCCATAAAAAATAACAGGTAATATATACCCAGTAGATTTCAGGCTATCAGCAGTAAAACTGTCACCTGAAAGATGAGCGGTATAGTATCAGAGGGCTTATCTCTGCGCCAACAACATGGCATCCCAGCTTTGCCCAAAGATAATTATGACCGGATAAAGACCTATAAGGAGCTATACATAGATGTCAGCATTAACACCGGCCAGTGAGGTTATCCTGCGCCATCAAGAGCAATTCCACTCCCATCATCTGCTCTTCGCAGGCGATCTTCAGGATACACTGGCAACGGAAATCGAAGCCGCAAGTGTACGGGTACACACTAGTCAATATCATCACTGGCAATCCCTGATCCGTACATTAGGTGATAATGCTCAGTTTGGCCTGACGGCTGATAAAGCGTTTGTCAAAGATTGCGATACGCTGATTTATTACTGGCCAAAAAGCAAGCAGGAAGCCCGTTTCCAACTCCGCAGCCTGTTTTCCATCCTGCCTGTCGGAACAAATATTTTTATTGTCGGCGAAAACCGCAGTGGTGTGCGTAGCGTTGATAAGTTGATGGAAGGTATTGTTACTTTCCGCAAAGTCGATACTGCCCGCCGTTGCAGCCTTTTTTATGGTCAGCTTGAACAACAGGTTCAGTTTGATCAGAACAACTGGTGGCATAGCTATCAGGTTGGGGATACCATCGTCAATACACTGCCCGGCGTATTCAGTCAGGATGATCTGGATGTCGGCAGCCGTCTTCTGCTTTCCACTTTTGATAAACCGATTTCCGGCAACTTGCTGGATATTGCCTGTGGCTCTGGTGTGCTGGCCGCAGTATTGGGTAAAAATAATCCCGATTTGTCACTGACTCTCAGCGATGTCAATGCAGCCGCCATAACATCCAGTAAAGCAACATTGAAAGCCAATAAACTGGAAGGAAATGTTATCACCAGCAACGTCTATTCTGCTATTGAAGAGAAATTCAACTGGATAGTCTCTAATCCGCCATTCCATGATGGTCTGAAAACCAGTATGGCAGCCGCTGATGACATGATACGTATGGCACCAAATTATCTGAAATCCGGTGGTAAATTCCGCATCGTAGCAAACTCGTTTTTGCCTTATGCTGATTTACTGGATAGCGCTTTCGGCAGTCACGAAGTCCTTGCCCAGACAGGTAAATTCAAAATTTACCAAGCCACCAAGAAGTAACAGACAAAAGACCGCTATTGCCCATCTCCCCGGAAGGGCAATAGCAATATGTCGATTTTTACATCAGTCATGCTTTCTTGCGATAAATAATGATTGACGCCAGCCGTAAAATCTCTAGAATGCGCCCCCATGCTATCTGTTTAAAGATGGTATCTGAATTTGCGAGGGTGGCGGAATTGGTAGACGCGCTAGCTTCAGGTGTTAGTGTTCTAACGGACGTGGGGGTTCAAGTCCCCCCCTTCGCACCAAATCAGATAGTCATCATTAAACAAATCAGATAAATAACAGTACCTGCGAGGGTGGCGGAATTGGTAGACGCGCTAGCTTCAGGTGTTAGTGTCCTAACGGACGTGGGGGTTCAAGTCCCCCCCTTCGCACCACTGTTACTATTTTATCTGATTTTCCTCTTGTTACTTTTATTTTCCCCTACCTGTCTTATTAACATATCCAGTTTCTTAATCCTATTTCACCATCGCATCCCTGAACTCAAATTCCCTCTATTATCTGTTATATCTCCTCAAAACTATCACTATTTCCTGAGCAATCTAAAAAATAAATTTTCATAAATTAATATTATTAAATTT